>NZ_NJGF01000030.1:0-53338 GCF_002209985.1 Bacillus sp. K2I17 | reverse complement strand
GAAGAATTAAAAAGAAAATGATACTTGTACATGCTGCGTACATTTGCGATATAATATAAATAGAAGATTGTATCTTTTTGAAAAGGGGGAGAAGAGATGGCTGAAATAAATGTACAAAAGTCTTCATTTTTTAAAGAAAAAAAAGAAGAACCAAATACAGATTTCTCTCTTGTGAAAGGTGCATTAACAGAAAATATAAATCGTTTAGAGAAACTGATGAATAATAGCGGTTCAAAATATATACGAGTGAAAAAAACAAAAGAAAATGCATAGTGCATTTTCTTTTGTTTTTTATTTAGCATTTAACTTTTCTTTTACTTTTGCAGGTAAGTCAGCTTCCTGAACCTCTTCATATGACTTCACTTCAATTGATGATATTTCATTTTTACTCTTATCATCTTGATCTACATAAAGACATAAAAATGCATTTTCATTTAATTTATGTTCGTTTGATGCTTTCTTACTTCTAAATGTAATTTGTTTTTTTACTCCGTCTTCGTCATAAGCAGGCAGTGTGTAGTTTCTTAAGTTTTTACCTTCAACTTTTTCGATAGTTCCTTCGCCTTGTATCTGTACGTAATATACATCTTTACCAATGCGATTTAATGATGCTCTTTCACATCCAATAGTAAAACTAGAAAATAATAAACATAGTGTAATAATCGCTAAAAACCTTTTCATTTTCTTTATCTCCTTCAATTTGTTTCTTTACACAGTATACGGCTATTATGAAATGAGAAAAATCGATTTAGATTACAACCCCCTTACAATGTTGTAAGAGTGTTGTCCATAAAATGAACAATATATTAAAAAGTTAAAAGAAAGGTAAAATAATGAATCATGGTATAATGATAAAAGACTTACATATTATTTTGTCATTTTGAGAGGAGCTTAAAAATGTATTCTACTTTAGAACAATTAACAAAGCACCCTGTATTTTATCATTTTGCAGAAATTTCAAAGATTCCTAGAGGATCGGGTAATGAAAAAGAAATTAGTGATTATTTAGTGGGCTTTGCAAAAGAGCGTAACTTAGAAGTGATTCAAGATGAAGCAATGAATGTCATTATTAAAAAAGACGCAACTGCTGGCTATGAAAATGTACCAGCTATTATCATTCAAGGTCATATGGATATGGTATGTGAAAAAAATCAAGCAACCGTACATGATTTTGAAAAAGATCCAATTGAATTACGAATCATTGGGGACATGTTATATGCAAATCAAACGACTTTAGGTGCTGATAATGGTATTGCAGTTGCGTATGCATTAGCTCTATTAGATGCAAAAGACATTCCGCATCCAGCACTTGAAGTAGTTATTACTACTGAAGAAGAAACGACAATGGGCGGAGCTTTCGCTGTTGATGCAAATCACTTTGAAGGAAAGATTTTTATAAATATCGATTCTGAAGAAGATCATAAATTACTTGTAAGTAGCGCAGGTGGTGCGAAAGCTGTAGAAACAATTCCAGTAATATGGGATGAAGCGCCAGTGAATACGGATGCATACCGTCTATATGTTGGTGGTTTAAAAGGCGGACATTCTGGTATGGAAATTGATAAACAACGTGGTAATGCGAACAAAGTATTAGGACGAGTATTACGTGATTTATTAGCAAATATTCAATTTGAAATAAGTGAAGTTCACGGCGGATTAAAAACAAATGCAATTCCGCGTGAAAGTGTAGCTACAATTGTATTACGTACAGAAGATGTAGAGAAAGTGGAAGAAAAACTAGAATCTTGGACAAGAGTATTACAAGAAGAAATGCGTGCTGTTGATCCAGATGTTCATGTTACACTTACAAAATTGGATGAAAAAGTAGAAAAAGTATTTGCTAAAGAGACACAAAAGCAACTTATTTCATCATTATTCTTAATTCCAAACGGCATTCAAAGTATGAGCTTGGATATTAAAGGTCTAGTAGAAAGTTCAACAAATTTAGGCGTTATTGAAACGTTGCAAGATGAAATTAAATTACGTAACGAAGTGAGAAGTTCTGTAAGTAGTTTAAAACGACATGTTGCAGATGAGATTAAATGTATCGCCGAATTAGTTGGTGCAACATTTGAAATAGAGTCAGAGTATCCAGAATGGCCATACAATCCGAACTCACAAATTCGTAATTTGTTTGAAAAAGTGCATCAAGAAAAATATAATAAAGAGATTGAAATCTTTGCAGTGCATGCAGGTATTGAATGTAGTGTATTCGTTCAAAAGATGCCTGAATTAGATGCAATTTCATTCGGTCCAGATATATTCAATGTTCACACTCCAGATGAACATATTAGTATTTCTTCTGTTGTGAATAACTGGGGGTTCTTCATTGATGTAATGAAAGGTACGAAGGAATTGGCTAAATAATAGTAATGAAATGAAAAGTAGCCTATAAAACTTTATAGGCTACTTTTTGTATAGCGTTTTATTAGAAATTCATTTTTACGTTAGTATTTAATTCTTGCTTTTATTTCTAGAGGATATTGTACCAAAGGCTGCTCCAGTTATTGCTCCGATTAAAGTCATAAAAATTGCACCCCATGCTGCAAATGACATCTTTACACCTCCAAATAATCAATTATTGTTTCTTAGACTTTTGAATAGAAATGCTAATTGCAACAACTATTAAGAAAATAAGAGGAGACCAAGAATAGAAAGACATGTAATATTCTCCTTCCAATACTAATTTTAAATATTTTTATAAACAAATTATCGCATTTTTAAAGAGTGAACAAATAAAATATGCACTATTGCATATTCTATTTGTAGAACTTAAAGAACTCGAAATAGTTATTGAATAAAAATGCAAATTTATAAAGAGAGTAAGCATTTTTTTAACCTTAAAAAGGGCAAATAATCAAAAAGCTCCTCTATCTTATATAAGGTAGAGGAGCTTTTAAAATGGTTTTTGTCCAATAAAAATAGTATCAAATATTTTTTGATGAGATTTAATTATTTTGAGATTTTAAAGCTGCCTCCATAATAATAATTTTCTCCAAGTTTCATAACAGCTACATATGTTCCAGGATTATAAGCCTTAGTAATAGGTGTTACAAATCTACCATAATTATGTTTCAAACCCGAGTCATAAATGGTTTTATATCTATGCAAGTTTATTTCATCATTTTCATTTCCACTCAATTGATATATTTTTACAATACCAGTATCTTTACCACCAGTAAATATAGTAACATCGAATGTATCTCCATGTTTTAAGTCACCAACTGCTAACTCTTCTATAAAATCTGCATTATGATGTAATAAAAAATAGCTTTGCCACTGCCAATTATCTAAAAATCGTGATTCTTTTTGTGTAAGTTGAGATTCAGCAGACACAGGTGGGAGTGTAGCAATTGTATTCGAAAATAAAAATCCTCCAACAGTTAATGCACCAATAATTGTTGATTGCCTTAAAAGTTTCATGTTCTAAACCTCCTATTTACTTAAGGATTCAGAAATCGTTTTTGTGAAAAACTAGCTGTGAAATCTAATGGATGATAATATCTTCTATAATCATATTAACATTTATTGATTTATCAGACAAATTAAAATGTAATAGGACTATATCGAGGAAGTTACGGCTAATACAGGAAAGAAGTTAGATGTATAGTTAAGAAATCTTTATCATATGTAATTGGGATTTGTTATTTGAAAACTCGATTGTTTTAATGTTAAATTTCAATTCACACTCTAAGTTTCATTACATAATTTTACAATTTGACTTATGTAATTTATCACGTTATGATTTTTTTATTATAAAAGAAAGGCTTGAATATAATGATTCGTCGTTTGAGAAAGCTAAAAAATGTAGCAGTCGTATTAAGCTTCTAAGTAAATTACAAAGATCTACAATACTTAGAAGCGAGGAATAAAGTTATGAAGCATCCATTATATAATCATTGGTCAGAAACGAAGTATTTAAAAGATATAGTAACAAATCCACTCATTGAGGTAGGAGAGTACTCCTATTATTCAGGTTATTATGGTCATCAAAATTTTGAAGATGGCTGTGTAAGGTATTTGTGGGGAGATGCTAAGTCCCGAACACTTTTCAATCCAATTGAACAGATGGGATGGCATCTTGATAAACTCATTATTGGGAATTATGTTTGTATTGCTAGTGGAGTAGTCATTTTAATGGGCGGTAATCATAATCATCACGCAGAATGGATTACAGTATATCCATTCGCTGAGCAAATTGAACATTCATATGAACCGAAGGGTGATACAGTCATTAAAAGTGATGCTTGGATTGGAATGAATGCTATTATTATGCCTGGCGTTACAATCGGTGAAGGTGCAATCGTTGCAGCAGGATCTGTCGTAAGTAAAGATGTTCCGCCGTATACAATAGTTGGTGGAAATCCTGCTAAGGAAATAAAGAAGCGGTTCACTGATACAGAAATGAATCTGCTGATGGAAATGCGTTGGTTTGATTGGAATAGAGAATTAGTTGAGAAGGCAATGCCTATATTATCTAGCTCATCTATTAAACTATTATATGATTTTTATAAAAAGGAAGTAAAAAATAGATAGGTCTGTGAAATAAACTACATTCTATATAGGATGTAGTTTTTTATTATAAAAAATTAATAGTCTAGACTAAGGAAAATTCATCTCTAGTATGAGTATAGCAAATAGCTGAATTAAATAATTAAAATCCTTGATAGCTAATAAACGAATGTTTAGCTGCCAGTGTGCCCCGATATTTAATCAGGACACACTGGTTTTATTTTTTGTAAATACGGAACAAATGTATTACTTATATTGTCTATTAAGTGTAATCCTAAAAAATATGAAAGTGCGAATCATTTTGAAAAATACAAAGGTGTTAAAAGTGTGGGTACTAAGTGTCAGTCTGTCTAAAAGGGTGGGATGAGATGTTCTATATGAAAGTGGTCCTAATGTCTTATATTTAGAATTTGATAACGTTGTCTATTTTTTGAAGGATTATGTTAAAATAACGTTTTTTTTGAGTACAAAGATACTGGAGGTAACAGAAGTGAAAGATATGTTTTGCAAGAGATTTATTGTAATAATAACAGTGCTTACACTATTTTGTAGCATAGTTGTTACATCTGGAAGAGCGACAGCGGAAACAGTTCCTGCCATAGACGTAGAAGCAGGATCAGCAATTTTAGTAGAAGCAAATTCCGGAAAAATTTTATATGAAAAAAATGCAGATGAATTATTAGCAATTGCTAGTATGTCAAAAATGATGAGTGAATATTTAGTTCATGAAGCGGTGGAGAAAGGAAAACTTAAATGGGATCAAAAAGTTAAAATCTCTGAATATGCATATAAGATTTCGCAAGATCGATCATTATCAAACGTTCCGTTAGAAAATGGTGGCTCTTATACGGTCAAAGAGTTATATGAGGCAATGGCAATTTACTCTGCAAACGGTGCGACAATTGCTTTAGCTGAAGAGATTGCTGGAAAAGAAGTCAATTTCGTAAAAATGATGGATGATAAGTCAAAAGAGTTTGGAATGAAAAATTATAAATTTGTAAACTCTACAGGTTTAACAAACCAAGATTTAAAAGGACATCACCCAGAAGGGACAACTCCAGACGAGAAAAATAAAATGTCTGCAAAAGATTGTGCAATTTTAGCGCAACGTCTTATTCAAGATTTCCCGAAAATATTAGATACAGCAAAAATCCCTAAAAAAACATTCCAACAGGGTGGTAAGTATCCAATTGATATGGTGAACTTTAATTCGATGTTAAAAGGTCTAATTAAGGAATACGAAGGTGTAGATGGTTTGAAAACAGGAACTACTCCAGAAGCCGGTGATTGTTTCACTGGTACAGTAGAAAGAAACGGTATGCGTCTAATATCTGTAGTGATAAAAGCAAACTCTCATACAGCACGTTTTGATGAAACAAAGAAATTATATGATTATGGATTTGCGAATTTCAAAGTGAAGAAGCTCTATGAAAAAGATTCAGTAGTAAACGGGCATGAAACAGTGAGAGTAGCAAATGCAAAAGACAAAGATGTAGTAGTTCAAACGAAGCAAGCTATTTCACTTCCAATGCTAAAGAGCAACAAAGACGTATATAAAGAGGAATTTAAAGTATTGAATGAAGAACAAGAAGCACCTATTAAAAAAGGTGTAACAATTAGTAAAATGATTATCTCGCCTAAAGATAGTACAGATCCTGGGTTCTTATCAGGTAAATCATTACAAGTAGACCTTGTAACAAAATCTGATATAGAACAAGCGAATTGGTTTACACGTTTTATGCGTAACATAGGATCTTTTTTTAGCGGTATGTGGGATAGTACGGTTGATATAGTAAAAGCTAATTTTATAGTTTGAAACAAACAGTTTCAAAGTATTATAGATTTTTATGTGGACGGCTTGGAATTAAAGATTGCATTGATTTACAAATTTGGTCCTCCGGAATTTTTGGTATTGCTATCAAGCTAAAATAAGTTTGTATCCATATAATCAAAAAACGCTATTCTTTTTGTATGGATTTTTCGATTTAAAGGGTTCTGATGCAAGGATAGTTTAATAAAGTTACACATGATAAAAATATTAAATATTCCATTAAATCACAATGAAAATAGATATACGCTGTAAACTATTATATAGTGTAGATATGAATACAAAAAGGGGGACTACATATGTGGAAGCGATTTGTATCGATTGGTGATAGTTTTACAGAGGGCATAGGGGATGAAGTTGAGGGAATAGAATTAAAAAGCTGGGTAGATCATTTTGTTCAACTCTGTGTAAACGATATAGAATATGCTAATTTTGCAAAGCGTGGGTTAGTAACTAAAGAAATTCGCTCACAGCAATTGGAAAAGGCATTAACGTTTAATCCAGATTTGGTTAGTATAATTGCAGGTGCAAACGATGTTTTAAAAGGACGTTGGGATCATCAAGCATATAAGAACGATATGGAATTTATGATAGATACATTAAGTAAAACAGATGCTGATATTATTATTGCAAGCCTTCCAGATTTTACAGTTCGGCTTCCTTTTTCTTCTGAAAAAAAACAAGTGTTAAAAGAACAATTATTAGAGGCAAATGAAATTATACTTTCATTGAGTAGAGAGTATAAGCTTCATCATGTTGATTTTTGGAATCATCATTTAGTAAATGATAATACGCTTTGGTCTACGGATTTGATTCATCCAAACTCAAAAGGATATGTAAAAGTTGCTGAATTGATTTTTAGTAGTTTGCCTGTACAGAAGACAAAATAATTGTTTGCAATTTAACAAATATGATATTAATTGCATTAAGCTATGTTTTTTAATAAATGGAAAGAACTAAAAATTTAGCAAATAAAGTGTATCTACGATATATTTCTACAGTAGTGCACAAATGCAGTATCACAAGAAAAGATCACCTACGGAAATAGGTGATCTTTAAACATTCTTATACCTAAATTAATATATTATATTACTAAATAAATTCGTACTACATAAAAATTAAGTTCTTTTATAGAAAAACTGATGTTACATTACCTTAAAATATATTCATAACAATATTATATAATAACATAGTCAAATCATATTTTGGGGATTTATCCCGATTGCGTATAATGTGTAATTTTTTTGAAGCAGTAATGTCCAATAAGTTAAGTAGGTAGTAAATGTAAAAAAATCAATACTATATATTATTCAATCTTTGTTATGAGTGCATTAGTAATTGTTAGTATTATATTTTTAATATCTATTTTAGTTATTGGAATTAATTTGAATAGAAAATATGTAGGATAGGGAAAGGTACATATACTTTATTGTATATGTACCTTTTTATTTAGTAGGATTTATAGTCTCTATAAACTATTATGTTAATAAAATTAAAAAACTTAATTCTTAATATTCTTATGGTTAAAGCTATCTATAAAATGAAAATATAACTAAATAATAGTTTGTTATGATTTGTGGATTTGGTTTTTTATCCGAATTTTCTGATTCAAATATTTCAACTTTATGAATATAGTAGGTGAAATATTTGTGTGATAGTATTTGAGATAGAAAAAAGCCAATTTTAAAAAGGATGTGAATTGAATGTGCAACAACTGTAAATGGTTATATTAAGTTAATGTTTAACTGTTTTTAGTGTAAGGTAAAGGTCTATTTTGTAACAGTTGATATAAAGACAAAGAAATAGGTGTACTCAAATTTATCTGACTATTTAAAATACGCTGAACCTTGAGATTAGTCTAGGTTTTGACGAAGTTAAATTCTAGGTGAAATCTTTATAATGATTAATTAGGTTTAATAAAGGGGTAACTTATACGCAAAAGCGTTTATATTAGTAACCTAAGGAGCTTGCTTTTATGAAAACTATTGATTCAAAAGGCCTATTAGGAAATAGGGTTTATTTACAAGTTTTCTCTGCCTATTCATTGCTTATGCTTGGTGTTTTTATTGATATGTTAGCGATTATGACTATAGTTGGGTTTGAATGGGAAGTAGATCCTACTATGATTGGATTGATTCCTGTTGCATATGCACTTCCAGGAATTATTTTTGGCTCATGGGCGGGTGTTATTGCAGATCGTTTTAGAAAAATTCCAATTATGATGTTCTGTAATCTAATGGTTGGTCTAATAACGATTGCTCTTTTATTTGTACAAGATATCCACTGGCTCTTAGTGGCATTAATGATTCGTTCCATTTTTATTGTTTTCTATTATCCTGCACAGCAAACACTAACAAGACAGATTGTCTCCCCGGATTTGCTTACTAAAGCAGTAAGTATCAACGGAATAGTAGAGCAGGGTACCAAGATAGTAGGCCCACTTATAGGGGGCATGTTGCTGAGCTGGTTTCAACCAGAGTTCTGCCTCATTATAAGAGCTATAAGTTGTTTATTAGCTACCTTAGTTCTGATACCCACAATAAAATTTAAAGAAACTATATCGAAAGAATTTGTTGAAAAGCAAAAACAAAGTACCTGGACCGCTTGGGTACAAGGGTGGGGTTATGTGTTATCTAATCGGATAATATTATCAACTATGATTTTTGTTACAATAGCCGTGGCAGTATTACAATTAGTAGACTCACAATTCCCAACTTTATTTAAGAGCTTATTCCCACATGATAAAAGTAAAATGGGATATATCATTTCTATTATTGGTCTTGGCGGAATACTTGGTGCATTACTAACTCAGAAATTAAAACAATTTCAATATGGCTGGGTAGTATGTGGAGGTATGGTTTTAATGGGAATTGGTTTTGGGGGGATTGGTTTGATAACGCCCGGTACGGTCTTCGTTTTGGCCTATTTAATTAGTTTTATCGCTGGTATTGGAAGTGGGCTGATGCTTGTATCTAATCAAGTCATTTTACAAATAGAATCGGATCAAGATCAAGTAGGAAGAGTATTTGGTATTCAAAGCAGTTTAACAAACGCAGTTTTAATTATTTCTCCTGCTATGAGTGGCCCATTAGTGCATTTGTTCGGAGTAACTCAACTTTATGTTTATGGAGGGATTGGGCTTGTTATCATTGGAGTAATTGGAGTTTCACTGCAGAAATATTTATGGGCTAAACATAAACACGAACCTATAAGAGCAAATAATTTTTGAAGGGAAGATTTTTATGACCAATGAGGAATGTTATCCATTAAGCCATCCGCAGCGAAGAATATGGTATACAGAAGTTATTCATTCTGATAAAGGAATATGTAATTTAAGATTTTTATTTAAACTTCATCGAAAAATGAATTATTCAAAATTAAACCAAGTTGTGAATCGCGTCATTAGTGAAAATGACGGTCTGTGCATTAGGTTAAAAGAAAATGGGCATCAGGAACCGAAACAATATTTTATTAAACATGAAGAACAAGAATTTGAGTTTTTTGATTTCAGTAATGTGGAGAATACAAATTTGCTTGAGGAATGGATTGAGCAGAAAACAAAAGAAACGTTTACATTATTTAATTCAAATTTATACTATTTCGCTTTAATAAAATTAAACGATAATGAATGTGCAGTCTTTGGAAATGTTCATCATATTATTATGGATGGTTTATCAATTCAAATATTTACTGAGCAGATTGCAAAATATTATTATGAAATGTATAACGAGAATGAGGAAGGCGAAAGTGAAAATTCATATGTTCAATTTCTGACTAATGAACAAACATACTTGAATAGTAGTCGCTTTCAAAAAGATCAAAAATTCTGGTTAGAGGAATTTAAAACACTGCCATCTGTGACCGGATTGAAGCCCTATAATACGTACCAAGTTAGTACCAAAGCATCACGTGAGACATTTATATTAACGGAGTATTTGAAGAGAAAGATAGAAAAATTTTCTGAAGATTACAAAATTAGTTTATACACTTTTTTTGTTGCTGCTTTCTCGTTATCCATGTATCGGTGGACCTCATCGCTTGATATTGGTTTAGGAATGGCTTACGGCAATCGTATGACTAAAATGGAGCGAAAATTGATTGGAATGATGGTGAGTACAGTTCCTTTAAGAATGGATATTGATCCGGAAGAAGAAGTACTTTCATTTATTAGTAGGGTATCCAGAAAACAAAGCAAATTATTGAGACACCAGAAATATCCATTTGATTTGTTATTAAAGCAGATTAATAAAGAGAATAATAGTAATGTGAGACTTTTCGGAACTACGATTGATTATAGGGATCGTGATGAAAGTGGTGACTCACTATGGATTCCAAACCATGAAGAGGTGCAAGATTTTGCAGTGCATATTGAAAATCTAATTGATATTGACTCTTTACATGTACATATTGATTATCGTGAGGAGCTATTTTCTAAGGAAGAGATAAAACGTTTTTTTAACGTGATGTTAGCGATAATGGAAAACACTTTTGAAAAACCAAAGCAGAAGGTAGCTGAAATCGAAATCATTTCTGATGAAGATAAAAGAAGAAGTTTAGTTGAGTTCAACAATCCTAAGCTGGATTTCCCATCTCAAGTAACTATTCATGAATTGTTCGAACAGCAAGCGTTGAACTATCCACGCGATATTGCAGTTACGTATGGAAAAGAAAAAGTTACTTATAGAGAGCTTAATGAACGCGCAAATCAGTTAGCTCATTATTTGCAGAAAAAGGGAGTAAGACCTGATACTTTAGTGGGACTGTGCGTTGAACGTTCCCTCGAAATGATTGTAGGTATTTTAGGGATTTTGAAGGCTGGTGGGGCTTATGTTCCACTTGATTCAACATATCCAGAGCAGCGACTTCAATATATTTTAGAAGATGCTAGCATTCAGTTATTCGTAACGCAAGAAAGTTTAAAAGAATTGAAATGTTTACCAGAAAATGTTGAGTCGATTTGCCTGGATCGTGATCAAGATGAGATTGGGAAAGAAAGTAAGACTTTACCGGTTTCTGATGTCAGTTCCCAAAATTTAGCATACGTGATCTATACTTCGGGATCAACGGGGAATCCAAAGGGTGTTATGATAGAGCATCACAATGTCATTCGGTTATTTAAATCAACGGATTGTTGGTATCAGTTTAATGAAAAAGATACTTGGACGCTTTTTCATTCTTATGCATTTGATTTCTCAGTATGGGAAATTTGGGGAGCATTATTATATGGTGGGAAATTAGTTGTTGTTCCGTACTGGATTAGTCGATCACCTAAGGATTTTTATCAATTATTGGTGGAGGAAGAAGTCACAGTTCTAAATCAGACACCTTCCGCATTTCGACAATTAATACAAGTGTGTGAACAAGAAGATATGAATAAAAATTTGCAACTGCGTTATGTCATATTTGGCGGAGAAGCGTTAGAACCTACTAGCTTGTTACCGTGGTTTCAAATGTATGGGGAGAAAAAACCACAGTTAATTAATATGTATGGAATTACAGAAACTACCGTTCATGTTACATATTATCCAATTACTCTAGAAGATGTGCAGCATGCTTCAAGAAGTAATATTGGCAAGCGGATTCCCGATTTAGAAGTGTATATACTGGACGCTTATCAACAACCTGTTCCTATAGGTGTTGATGGTGAACTTTATATTGGTGGGGCAGGACTGGCACGTGGGTATTTAAAGAGACCTGAATTAACAGCAGAGCGTTTTATATCTCATCCATTTAGTAGTGATCCGAAAGCGAGATTATACCGGACAGGAGACTTAGCGAGGTATTTGCCAGATGGAAATCTGGATTATCGTGGAAGAATTGATCATCAGGTTAAAATACGTGGTTTCCGAATTGAGATTGGGGAGATTGAGTCTACTTTACATACATATGCATCTGTAAAAGAGGCAGTTGTAATTGTAAGAGAAGATCAGCCAGGCGATAAAAGATTAGTAGCATATGTTGTAGGAGATGGAAATGTAGATGCGTGGAGAGAGTATCTTAAAGCGAAACTACCAAGTTATATGGTTCCTTCGGGATTTGTGGTGATGGAAGCTATTCCACTTACAGCTAACGGTAAAGTTGATCGTGAGGCCTTACCTATGCCGGAGGAAAAGCAGATTAATAGTGAATCTGTTGGCCCTCGGAATAGTAACGAACAGATACTGACTACCATTTGGAAGCAAGTATTAGGTGTTAAAAAGGTGGGAATCTATGATAATTTCTTTGAAATTGGTGGCGACTCGATTCTCAGTATTCAAATCATATCTCAAGCAAGTCAAGTGGGGTTAAAACTTACTCCAAAGCAAATATTTGAATGCCCAACTATCGCTGAGCTGGCACAAGTGGCTATAAAAACGCAGGGAGTACAAGCGGAGCAGGGAATTGTGATAGGTGATGTGTCTCTTACTCCAATTCAGTGTTGGTTCTTCGAGCAAGAACATCCACATCTGGAGCATTGGAATCAATCAATGCTATTAAGAGTAAAAGAAAGATTCGATGTGAAGTTACTAGAGGGAGCGATAGTAACTTTACTCAAACATCATGATGCTTTACGTTTCCGGTACAAACAGTTACCAAACGGAACGTGGAGGCAGAGAAATGAAGGGACTGATGAGCTGTCAGTACTCCATGTTGTAAAACGGAATCAAGTTAATGAAAAAGAGTGGAATACAATAATACAAGAAGAGATGAACATTAATCAAGCTAGTTTCAATCTAGTTACTGGTCCGTTAATGAGGATAGTGTACTTTGAGGATAACTTGACTGGAAATGATCGAATATTCTGGGTGATTCATCATTTAGTAGTAGATGGAGTATCATGGAGGATTCTATTGGAAGATTTACAGACGGTATATAACCAGATGAAACAAGGTCAAGAAGTTCGCTTACCTGCGAAAAGTACATCTTTTAAAGATTGGTCTGAACGACTCCAGACGTACAGTGATTCGGGTATTTCGAAAGAAGTACAAGATTATTGGAATGAACAAGTAGAAAAAGAAACGATGAAAATTCCAATGGACTATCCAATACAAGAAACAACAGAAGAATCGATTGATCAAGTGACAGGGACTTTAGGAATAGAAGAAACATATGAATTGTTACACGAAGTTCCAGTAACTCATAAGACAAGGATTGATGAGGTACTATTAACGGCATTAGGACAAGCTATCGTCGATTGTACAAATCAGCAAACGGTTTCTATTCATCTAGAAGGACACGGAAGAGAAGAGGTAATTGAAGGTATTGATTTATCAAGGACAGTGGGCTGGTTCACGAGTATTTATCCCGTTCATCTCAATTTTCAAGGAACTCAAACACCTATTGAAGGGTTAAAGGCTGTCAAAGAACAATTGCGT
Source organism: Bacillus sp. K2I17 (assembly GCF_002209985.1). Taxonomy (NCBI): domain Bacteria; kingdom Bacillati; phylum Bacillota; class Bacilli; order Caryophanales; family Bacillaceae; genus Bacillus; species Bacillus sp. K2I17. The sequence continues at coordinate 39,643 of NZ_NJGF01000030.1, read as the reverse complement.
CGAATTCCGAATCGTGGAGTTGACTATGGTATTTTACGTTACTTGAATAAAGGATTACTTCCGTTTTATCAGCAAAAGCCTTCAATAAGTTTTAACTATTTGGGCCAATTTGATCAGGTTTTCTCAAGGGAATCTTTGTTTATGCAAGAGACAGGATTTACATTTTTAGATCATGATCCAGATTCCAAACCATCTCATCTAATTGATGTTATCGGAATGGTGAAAGATGAAAAGTTACATTTTGTTTGGATGTATAGTAGAGAACAGTTTTCTAAATTAAAAATTCAATTGATAGCAGATGGTATGTTGAGGCATCTTCGTCAACTTATAAATAAACCAACAACAGAGTCTGCTTTTACGGTATCAGATTTTGCTGATGCAGAGGATCTTACGGAAGAAAGCTTGAGCAAAGTATTACTTAAATTAACAAAGAAGAGGGTGTAAAAATGGGAGACGTTATTGATATATATGGTTTATCACCTTTGCAAAAAGGAATACTGTTTCATACTTTATACGATCAAGATGATGAACATTCATTTTCCTATATTGTACAAGTAGGTTTCTTGCTCGGGGGGCAATTGGATATTGCTACTTTTGAAAAGGCCTGGGAATATGTTATTCATCGACATGAGGTTTTACGTTCAGTATTTGTGTGGGAGGAAGTAGAAAAACCACTACAAGCGGTTTACCAACGTCTTCCTTTTACTATTCATCAAGAGGATTGGAGCGCCCATTCACACAAGGAAAGGGCGAAGAAATTACAACAGTTTTTAAATGCAGATCGTAGAAAAGGATTTTTATTAGATGAAGCACCATTGATGAGAGTCACTGCGATTAAAGAGGCAAATGAGGAAACGAGGATTATTTGGACACATCATCATATTTTGCTAGATGGATGGAGTGTGTCATTGGTCTTTAGTGAAGTGATGGAAGTTTATCTCAAGATGATAAGGGGAGAATTATTGAATCTTCCTAAATCTCTTCCTTATAAAAAATATATCCAGTGGATAAATAAACAAGATCAAAGTCAAGCAGAGGAATTTTGGAAAGAAGAATTAAAAGGGTTCTATGCACCTACGCCATTAGCAATGGAAAGAAAGAACCAAGGACAAGAGAAGGGCTATGGAGAGTGTGTTTATCAAGTATCTGAGGAACTTACTGAGAATTTACAAGAGTGGGTACGAAATAGTCGATTAACGTTGAATACGTTAGTACAAGGTGCATGGGCTTATTTGATGAGTAGGTATAGCGGTGAAAGTGACATCGTATTTGGCGTAACTAGCTCTGGACGTCCTACTGATTTAATGGGAGCAGAGAATATGGTGGGGTTATTTATTAACACCTTACCTACTAGAATTCGATTAACGGATAATACATCAGTAGTAGATTGGCTTCGTAAAATACAAATGAAAGAAATGGAACGAAGACAATATGAGTATAATTCGTTGATAGATATTCAAGGATGGAGTGAGGTTCCACGAAATAGTTCCTTGTTTCATACCTTGTATGTGTTTGAAAATTATCCAATTCAAGGTGAGAGAAATGAAGATTTAAGATTATTAGATATTAAAAGCGCGGAACAAACCAATTATCCTTTAACACTCATTGTAATGCCCGGTAAGAAAATTACTTTAAAGTTAATGTATGATCGAAGCTATTTTAATGAAGGAACAATAAATCGGATTCAGAATCACTTATTGCAAATACTAATTCAGATGACGAAGAACCTAGATTCAAAACTCTTTGAAATTATTCATTTAACAGCGGAAGAACAGATACTGTTACTAGAGGAATGGAATCATACTCAAGTAAATTATTCGGCTGAAGGCATGATTCATACGATATTTGAGGCGCAAGTAAAAAAAACACCGGAAGCAATCGCGGCTATTTACGAAAATGAACAAATTACCTATAAAGAGTTAGAGAAGCGTGCGAATCAACTAGCTCATTATTTACAAAAGCATGGTGTAGGCCCAGAGTCTCTAGTTGGGGTATATATGGAACGTTCATTACAAATGATGATAGCGTTATTAGGGATTCTAAAATCAGGAGCAGCGTATGTTCCACTTGACCCTACTTATCCAGAGAGTCGGCTTCGATATATATTAGAGGATGCTGGGATCGAAGTACTAGTGATGGAAGATTATTCTAAAAATTCGTTTATATCTGAAAATATTGAAACGATTTGTATGAATAAAGATTACACTGCAATTGAAAAAGAAAAATCAACCCCATGTATAAGTGGTGTAACAGGAGAAAGTTTAGCGTATGTTATGTATACTTCAGGATCTACAGGGAATCCAAAGGGAGTAATGATTGAGCACCATTCAGTAATCAATTATCTAGAATGGATGCAACATAAATATCCACTTTCTGAAAAGGATGTGGTCTTGCAGAAAACGCCATTCTCATTTGATGTCTCTGTTTGGGAGTTGTTTTGGGGTATTCACGTTGGTGCAAGTGTATCTTTCCTACCTCCAGGTGGAGAAAAAGATCCTTCTATTATAGCTGAAGTGATTAAAAAACATCAGGTTACTATAGTTCAATTTGTACCTTCGATGTTATCAGTTTTCTTAGATCACTTCAATCGTATCGAATTGAACATGAATTGTTCGTCCATACGCCATGTATTTTCTGGTGGGGAAGAACTAAGTTCAGGGTTAGTTAGACGATTTCAGCAAAAATGGAATTATAGTGGACAAGTGAAATTAACCAACTTTTATGGACCAACTGAAGCCACTATTTATGTGAATGCATTTGATATTCAGCCTAATCAAGAATTTGTTTCTATTGGGCGGCCAATACAGAACACGCAATTATATGTATTAGACCAAAATCAACGCCTGCAATCAATAGGAATTGAGGGTGAGTTATATATTGGTGGTGCTGGTTTAGCGCGTGGATACTTAAATCGTCCGAATCTTACTGCTGAAAAATTCGTTTCACATCCATTTCGATTGGGGGAACGACTATATCGAACAGGAGATTCAGTAAGATATTTAACTGATGGAAATATAGAATTTATAGGTCGAATGGACCATCAAGTCAAAATGCGTGGTTTTAGGATTGAATTAGGAGAAATTGAAGCGACTTTAGAAAAATGTTCGTTTATTAAAGAGGCTGTTGTATTAGTTAGAGAAGATCGTCCAGGTGATCAACGATTGGTTGCATATGTAATAAGCGATGGAAATACCGAGGAGTGGAGAGAGTATTTACAAAACCAATTACCAAATCATATGATTCCAGCACACTTTGTAGAGCTAGAACACTTCCCGCTTACTCCGAATGGGAAAATTGATCGAAAGGCCTTGCCAGCACCTGATGATCAAGCTATTGGAGATTTAAATGTTCTACCTCGGACGCCATCGGAAGAGCTTATTGCCTCGGTTTGGGGTCAAGTGTTAGGGGTGGGGAATATTGGTATTCAGGATTCCTTTTTTGAACGTGGTGGACACTCACTACTTGCTACTCAAATTGTCTCTCGATTGCAAGAATTGTTCCAAATCAAAATTCCCTTACGTGAACTTTTCAAGCACGATACAGTGGCAGCGTTGGCGAAACGAGTAGATCAGTTACGAAAAGAAGATAAAAAACGAGAGATTGCCCCTCTTGTACCTATGAAACGGGAAGAAGCTATTCCACTTTCCTATGCGCAGAAACGTCTATGGTTTATTGATCAATTAATGCCAAATAGTGCTATGTACAATATTCATGCAGCGTGTCGCTTAACAGGTAAATGGTCAATTGAAGCATTGGAGGCCGGATGGAATCAATTGTTGGAGCGTCATGAATCATTACGAACGATAATTCTAGAACAAGAGGGTGAACCTTTTCAACAGGTTCAATCTCATGTATTCGGGCATATCCCTCAAACGAATCTAACAGATCTCTCTTTGGAAGATAGGGAAAGAGAAATGAAACGGCTCATTCAAAACGAAGCTGAGGAACCATTTTATTTTGGACAAGGTCCTCTAATTCGAACACGCATATTGAAAGTGGACAGTGAAGAGTGGATTCTCATTTGTACGATGCATCATATTATTTCAGATGGATGGTCAATGGGAATCTTACTTGAAGAATGGATGGCTTTTTATGAAGGAGCATTAAGCGGCAAACCGGTGGAATTGAAGGAGTTATCTATCCAATATGCAGATTTTGTCATGTGGCAGAAGGAATGGCAAAAAGAAGAGAATTTGAATCAGCACCTTCAATATTGGAAGGAAGAATTGTCTGGGGAACTACCGGTTTTACAATTACCGATGGATCGTCCTCGACCTGCAGTTCAAACCCATCGTGGTGCAAGTCAGTCTTTAATAGTGGTGAATTCCCTACAGGAAAAGCTCAAAGATTTAAGTCTGCAAGAAGGATGCACTTTATTTATGACATTGATGGCAGCGTATCAAAGCTTCCTTTCTCGTTATACAGGACAGGACGACATCATAGTTGGAAGCCCGATTGCTAATCGAAATGTGAAAGAGATTGAGGGATTAATAGGTCTCTTTGCAAATACGTTAGTTTATCGAGCTGATTTCAGTTCAAACCCGACGTTCCAAGAACTTTTGTCGCAGGTAAGAAAAAAAGCACTAAAAGCATACGAGTATCAGGATATTCCATTTGAGAAAGTGGTAGAATCCGTAAAGCCGGAACGGAATACAAGTCATTCACCAATATTCCAAACCATGTTTACTTTACAGAATACGAAACAAGAGTTTCTTCAGCTATCTGAAAGACAAATGGAACTCATGGAAAGCCATGTTTCTGTTGCAAAATTTGATTTGAGTTTATTTGCTTCTGAGACGGAAGAAGGATTATCACTAACCTTTGAATATAATACTGATTTGTTTAATGATACAACCATTGAACGTATGGTAAGTCATTTTGAACATTGGCTAAATCAAATTGCCTCTTATCCAAAATGTTTATTATCAGAATTGAATATGTTATCGAAAATAGAATATAAGCAACTACTAGAGGAATGGAATGAATTAGCTGTTATTGATATAGAAGATAGCATGATTCATACAATGTTTGAAGAACAAGTGGAAAAAACACCAGAAGCAATTGCAGTAGTGTGCGAAGATGAAGAACTAACATATCGAGAGTTGGACGAACGCTCGAATCAGTTGGCACATTATTTACAAAAAAATGGTGTTACATGCGAATCATTAGTTGGGATTTGTGTTACACGTTCATCCGAGATGATTGTCGGTCTCTTAGGAATTATGAAGGCAGGAGGAGCATATGTCCCAATTGATCCAGCATATCCGGAAAGTCGACTGCAGTACATTTTAGAAGATGCTCAAATAAAGGTACTGGTGACACAGGAAAAGTTACAACAAAAAATGGTTATACCTACATTCGTCAACGTCATTTGTATTGATCGTAATCGATCAGAAATAGAACAAGAAGTTACTACGGTATGCACGAGTGAAGTGACGGGCGATAACTTAGCCTATATTATCTATACTTCAGGTTCCACTGGAAATCCAAAGGGAGTAATGATTGAGCACAGGAATACAGTAACAATGATTCATTGGGCGCATCACACGTATTCCCGAAAGGCATTAGCGGGAGTATTAGCTTCAACTTCACTATCTTTTGATTTATCCGTTTTTGAAGTATTTGTTCCCTTAACGATGGGGGGGAAGGTGATTGTCGCTGAAAATGCTCTACATCTAGACAAGTTGTCTACCAAAGGTGTGACTTTGGTTAATACTGTGCCATCGGCAGCAAAGGAACTGGTTCGAGCAAAGACAATTCCTTCTTCAGTAAAGGTAATGAATTTGGCTGGAGAACCGTTACCATATCCGCTTGTTCAAGATTTATACGAGAGAAGTACGATTGAGAAGGTATACAACTTATATGGACCGTCTGAAGATACTACGTATTCCACGTATATGGAATTAGAAAAGGGTGTCATGCATAGGGTACCACCAATTGGTAAACCAATCTTCAATACAGAAGTATATGTACTGAGTGCTGAACAAAAAATGGTTCCAATTGGTGTAGTTGGTGAGCTGTACATTGGTGGATCAGGGTTAGCACGTGGATATTTAAAACGCCCTGACTTAACGAAAAATCGATTTATACCGCATCCGTTTAAAGAAAACGAGCGAGTATACCGGACTGGAGATCTAGTAAGGTATTTGCCAGATGGAAATTTGGAGTATGTTGGACGAATTGATCATCAGGTGAAAATTCGTGGGTTCCGGATTGAACTAGGAGAAATTGAAGCGGTATTACAAAAGCATACATTAGTTAACGAAGCTATTGTGATGGTGCGGGAAGATTATCCTGGCGATCCACATTTGATTGCCTATGTTGTAGGAGACGGGGATGCTCAAAAGTGGCGTGATTATCTCAAGGACCAACTACCAAATTATATGATTCCATCCTATTTTGTTGGATTAAATGCATTTCCACTCACTCCTAATGGGAAAATTGATAGGAAGGTTTTACCAACACCAGAGAAACAGGAGATAGCAAGTGGTTATATTGCTCCTCGTACGTCTACGGAAAAAACAATTGTTTCGATATGGCATGAAGTTTTAGGTATGGAAAACATCGGAATTCAGGATTCGTTTTTTGGAATTGGTGGACATTCATTACTTGCTACGCAAGCCGTTTCTAATCTTAAAGAGGCTTTTGGAATCGAGATACCATTGCATGATTTATTTATGTTTCATACGGTGCAGCAATTGGCAGAACAGATTGATCAATTGCTCGATAACAAAAATCAAGAAATGCAGAATGATAGTAAGGAGAATGTAAGTCTTCAAGACTATATTCAAAAAGAAGCAGAAGTGAGTAATGATGAAGAATTACTGGAACTGCTTAAGCAATTAGAAGAGTTATCAGAGGAAGAAGCACAAGGGATATTCGAGAGTAATTTGATTGAGGAAGGGGTAAAAAAATGAGAAGTGATTTACTTGCAAAGCTGAGTTCACTTTCTCCTGAGAAGAGAGCATGGCTTCAGAAGCAAATGCAAAAAAAGGAGAATAAAGAAGCACTCCCGTTGTCTTATGCGCAACAACGTTTGTGGTTTATGGACAGATTTAATCCAAACAGTTCTTTATATAATATTCCAACGGTATGGCATCTAAAAGGAAATTGGATACCTGAAGCATTAGAAAAGGGATTCAATCGACTCATTGAACGCCATGAATCATTACGAACTGTTTTTAAAGAAGTAGGAGAACAACCTGTGCAACAAATTGTCGAATTCCTTCCTAGAGCATTACCTGTAAGAGATTACTCTCAACTTCCTCTAGAAGTAAAAGAAAAAGAGGTAGATAGTTTAATTGCGAGAGAAGCGCAAGAACCATTTGATTTAATGAATGGTCCTTTAATTCGTAATCAGCTTGTTCAATTAGAGAAGGATGAATGGTTATTACTGTGTACGATGCATCATATTATTTCTGATGCTTGGTCCATTGGTATATTCATGAATGAATTACTTGCTTTCTATGAAGAAGAAACGGGCGGAAATCCTGCTAAATTAAGCTCATTATCCATTCAATATGCAGACTTTGCGAAGTGGCAAAAGGAGTGGTTGCAAGGTGATGTGCTAAATCGTCAGCTTACGTATTGGCAGGAAGAATTGTCTGGTGAGCTTCCTATCTTACAACTGCCAGTGGATCGACCTCGACCGGTTAAGCAGACTTACTCTGGGGCTACGCATCACGTAATTTTCCCTTATAAATTGCTTAGTCAATTGAAGGATATAAGCCGACAAGAAGGATCTACTTTATTTATGACTTTAATGGCTGCATACCAGAGCTTTCTTGCTCGTTATACGGGACAAAAAGATATTCTAGTTGGTAGTCCGATTGCAAATCGGAACCACAAGGGAGTAGAAGGATTAATTGGTTTCTTTGTTAATACGTTGGTTTACCGATCAGATTTGAGTGGCACCCCTACTTTTCGGGAGATTTTGAGCCAAACAAAGAAAAAGGCGTTAAAAGCTTACGAATATCAAGATATACCATTTGAAAAAGTGGTAGAAGCTGTGCAACCTGAACGAAGCATGAGTCATTCGCCTATCTTTCAGACCATGTTTACGCTACAGAATATAAAACAAGAACGACTAGATTTGTCTGGTAAAAGTATTGAAATGGTAGAAAGTAATATGTCTATTGCTAAATTTGATTTGAGCTTAACTGCCTATGAAGTGGAAGAAGGTCTATTTGTCTCATTTGAATACAATACGGATTTATTTGATAGTAGTACCATTGCACGTATGGCAGGCCATTTTGAGAACTGGCTAAATGAAATCACGTATCATCCAGATGAATCATATACAAAGCTGTCAATGTTATCGGACACTGAGCAAAAACAACTCCTAGAAGAATGGAATGATACGGACGTAGTTTATGGTCATGATTGTATGATTCATGAGCTATTTGAGCAGCAAGTTTCACGGACACCTGATGCAGTGGCGGTAGTTTATGAGGGTGGAAAGCTAACGTATCAAGAACTCGATGAAAAATCGAACCAATTGGCACATTTTCTACAAAAACGAGGTATCGGACCTGAATCATTAGTCGGTATATGTATTGAACGTTCTCCTGATATGATTATTGGTCTCTTTGGAATTTTGAAAGCAGGTGGGGCTTATGTCCCACTGGACCCAAGTTACCCCGAAAACCGCCTGAGATACATTTTGGAGAATTCACAAATTCAAGTGCTGTTAACAAAAGAGGCACTACAGGACTGGTTACCTAAAGGTATTCAAGCAATTTGTTTAGACCGGGATCGAGTAATGATTTCTAAAGAGAGTAATTTAGCTCCAGTGAGTGGAGTGACAGCAAATAACTTAGCTTATATCATATACACTTCGGGTTCGACGGGAAATCCAAAGGGAGTAATGATTGAACATCATTCCGTTATAAACCGCTTACAGTGGATGCAGAAAAAATATCCATTATCCGAGGAGGATACAATCCTACAAAAGACACCGTTTTCGTTTGATGTTTCTGTCTGGGAATTGTTTTGGTGGTCATTTGTAGGGGCGCAGGTTTGTTTGCTTCCACCAGGAGGAGAGAAAGATCCTGCGGTGATTGAGGAATACATTGAACGATATCGTGTGTCCACCATGCACTTTGTTCCGTCGATGTTATCTACTTTCTTAGATTATATGAAACTATATAATTCGAAAAGGGATCTATCGTCTTTAATTCAAGTTTTTACTAGTGGAGAAGCGTTAAACACTGAGCAGGTTCGACGATTTAAGGGGATCTTTTACAATGTTCAACAAACAAAGTTAATTAACTTGTATGGTCCTACTGAAGCGACTGTGGATGTGACTTATTATGATTGTGATTTAGAAAAAGAACCAATGCTTATTCCGATTGGTCGTCCGATTGATAATACAGAGTTGTATGTGTTAGATCAATATCAACAAGTGGTCCCGATTGGTGTGGCAGGGGAACTTTACCTTGGGGGAGTAGGATTGGCACGTGGCTACTTCAATCGACCAGATTTAACTACTGAACGTTTTATTTCGCACCCCTTTAAGAATGGGGAACGATTATATCGAACGGGTGACCTGGTGAGATATATGAATGATCGTAACTTAGAATATATTGGAAGAATAGATAATCAAGTCAAAATTAGAGGATTCCGAATTGAATTGGGGGAAATTGAAGCAGCTTTACATGATCACCCATCTGTAAAAGAGGCTGTTGTGTTGGTGAGGGAAGATCGACCAGGAGATAAGCAGTTAGTAGCGTATGTAGTGGGTGAAGGAGATACTGGAGAATGGCGTAAATATCTCAAGAAGCAATTGCCACATTATATGGTTCCAGCATACTTCTTCAAAATTGAAGGGATGCCACTCACTCCAAATGGTAAAGTGAATCGGAAAGCCTTATTGGAATTGGAAGAACAGTTCATAAGTGAAGATATTACTTCATCACGAACACCAGTGGAGGAGCTCATCGTTTCCGTATGGAGCCAAGTGTTAGGAATAAAAAATATTAGTGTACAGGATTCCTTTTTTGAAATCGGTGGTCACTCACTATTAGCTACTCAAGTAGTTTCACGTTTACAGGAAATCTTTCAAATCGAATTACCAGTACGTGAACTATTTGAATGTACGACGGTGGAGTCACTGGCAAAGCGAGTAGATCAGTTACGTAAAGGAGATAGAAAACGAGAGATTCCGCCACTAATACCGATGGAACGAGGAGAAACTATTCCACTATCTTATGCTCAACAACGCTTATGGTTTATTGATCAATTTACACCTAATAGTGCCCTTTACAATATGCCAATGGTATGTCGCCTTACAGGGAATTGGCTACTTGAAGCATTGGAAATGGGATGGAATCAACTAATAGAACGTCATGAATCACTGCGGACGGTCTTTCACGAAGTGAACGGTCAACCCGTACAGCAAATTAAACCGTATGCTTTTCAATCAATTCCGAAAACGGATTTAACTATGCTTTCTTCTGAAGACCGAGAAGAAGAGGTTAAACGTTTCATTCAACAAGAAACAGAAGTGCCATTTGATTTAACAGAGGGGCCGTTAATCAGGACAAGTATTTTGCACGTGGGAGAGGAAGAATGGATACTCCTTTGTACTTTACATCATATCATTTCAGATGGATGGTCAATGGGAATCCTACTTGAAGAATGGATGGCATTTTATGAGGAAGCAACGGATGGAAAGGTAGCGGAACTTGAACCATTACCGGTTCAATACGCCGACTTCGCTCAGTGGCAAAAAGGATGGCTAAAGGAGGAAGTGCTTGATCAACAACTCCAATATTGGAGGGAAGAATTGTCTGGGGAGCTTCCTGTACTCCAACTTCCTATGGATCGCCCGCGTCCTGCAATACAAACTCATCACGGGTCGACATACACTCTGGTTCTGCCAAGCACGCTACATGATAAATTGAATGAACTTAGCCGAAAAGAAGGGGCTACACTCTTCATGACGCTGTTGGCTGCATATCAAAGTTTTCTATCTCGTTATACGGGACAAGAAGATATTTTGGTCGGAAGCCCAATTGCGAATCGGAATTATAGAGAAATTGAAGGACTAATTGGTTTCTTTGTTAACACGCTAGTTTATCGAGCTAATTTGAGTGGTGGACCGACATTTCAAGATGTACTGTATCAGGTTCGTCAAAAGGCATTGAAGGCGTATGAATATCAAGATATCCCATTTGAAAAAATTGTAGAAGTTGTGCAACCGGAGCGAAGTACAAGTCATTCGCCAATCTTCCAGACTATGTTCATCTTGCAAAATATGAAACAAGAGTTTCCGGTGTTATCTAGTAGAAGTATTGAAATGATAGAAAGCCATAGTCCAATTGCAAAGTTTGATTTAAGTGTGATGGCAGTTGAGACAGAAGAGGGATTACTTTTTACTTTTGAGTATAATAAGGATTTATTCAATGCTACTACTATTGAACGGATGGCAGGACACTTTGAGAAATGGCTACATGAAGTTTCTCATCGCCCACAAAATCCGTTGCATGGCCTGAGCATGCTATCGGAACACGAACGTACATTGTTATTAGAAACATGGAATGACACTGTAATGGAAATGTCTCATCAGGGTCTTATTTGCGACAGATTTGAGGAGCAAGTAGCGAGGCGTCCTGATGCGATTGCGGTAGTCGATCAAACAAAACAGTGGACTTATGGTGAGCTGGATACACAAGCAAATCAGTTGGCAAATGTTTTACAGCGAAAGGGAGTAGCCCCAGAGTCAGTGGTGGGAGTTTATCTTCCGAGGTCAGCTGAGCTAATGTCAAGTTTACTAGGCATTTTAAAAGCTGGTGGAGCTTATGTTGTTTTAGATCCGTTGTATCCAAAATCAAGGTTAGAATACATGATTGAAGATGCAGGAATTCAATTTGTAGTGACGGCGGATGGACAAGAAGGACATTTTGCGCACGTCGAAATGGTGAGGTTAGAAGAATTAACGGTGGAAAGCGTAATCGCACCTACACGTCAAATAAATCCAGAGAACTTAGCCTATATTGTCTATACCTCTGGTTCTACAGGAAAACCGAAGGGTGTCATGGTTGAACATCGCTCATTAATAAATATGGTTTCTTGGCATCAAGAAGTTTATCGTATTTCAGCAGAGGATCGTGCGACTCAGATTGCAGGTGTTGCTTTTGATTCGGCTGTTCAGGAGATTTGGCCGTATCTAACTGCTGGTGCAGCACTCTACTTGTCAACAGAGGAACTGAGAATTAATCCAGAAGCACTAAGGGACTGGCTCATTGATTCACGAATAACAGCTAGCTTTGCACCTACGCCTATTCTGGAAAGACTCTTGAAATTATCTTGGCCAGATAAAACGGATCTTCGTTTTATCATTACTGGTGGGGATCAATTAACGCAGTATCCATCTAACGATATTCCTTTTGCGGTAATTAATCAGTATGGTCCATCGGAAAATACAGTCGTTACCACAGATTGTTATGTACCTGTAGGAGTGACAACAGGTACGCCATCGATTGGTCGACCGATTGCGAATACAGAAGTTTATGTATTAGATTCTCATCTTCAGCTAGTACCAATTGGTGTAATTGGAGATCTCTATATTGGAGGGAAGAGTCTTGCACGTGGATATGCTAATCGTCCGGATCTTACAAAGGAAAAATTTATTCCACATCCTTTCAAGTCAGGAGAACGTCTCTATTACACAGGAGACAAAGCAAGTTATCTTTCTGATGGTAATCTCCAGTTCCATGGACGTATAGATGACCAAGTGAAAATTCGTGGTTTCCGAATTGAATTGGGAGAAATAGAAGCTGTTTTGCAGGCGCATTCTTCTGTGAAAGAAGCAGTTGTATTGGTACGAGAGGATTATCAAGGTGATAAGAGATTAGTAGCTTATGTAGTTGGTGAAGGTAGTGTCCGTGAATGGCGAGAATATCTACAAACACATTTACCTAATTACATGGTTCCAACTAACTTTATTGAAATGGAATTTTTACCACTTACACCGAATGGGAAACTTGATTTGAAGGCATTGCCTATACTTAGTGAACAATCTGCCAAAAATACTGTCTATCCACGAACTCCGCTGGAAGAACTTATCGCTTCAGTGTGGAGTCAGGTGCTAGGAATAGGAGACATTGGTGTTCAGGATTCTTTCTTTGAGCTTGGTGGTCACTCTCTACTTGCTACACAAGTGGTCTCACGCTTACAGGAAGTCTTTCAAATCAAATTGCCAGTACGTGAACTGTTCGAATATTCAACGGTCGAGGCATTATCGAAACGAATCGATCAGTTACGTAAGGGGAGCGAAAAACGAGAAATTCCACCACTGGTGCCGATGGAACGAGGAAATAATATTCCACTATCTTATGCCCAACAGCGCTTATGGTTTATTGATCAATTTGCACCTAATAGTGCACTTTATAATATGCCAATGGCATGCCGCCTTACAGGGAGTTGGTTACCTGAGGCATTGGAGTTGGGATGGAATCAGTTGATAGAGCGTCATGAATCTTTGCGGACTGTATTTTATGAAGAGGATGGCCATCCTGTGCAGCAGATTCAACCGTATATTTTCCGTCCGCTTCTGCAAATGGACTTAACTAAGCTTTCATTAGAGGAGCGAGAAAGAAGGTTGGAGCAATGGATTCAAACTGAAGTAGAATCTCCATTTGATTTAGAACAAGGGCCGTTATTCCGTGGGAAACTCATAAGAATTTCAGAAGAAGAATGGGTTCTTCTGTGTAATATGCATCATATTATCTCGGATGGATGGTCGATGGAAATCTTGCTTCAAGAATGGATGGTATTTTATGAGAATGCGATTGGTGAGAAACAAGCAGAGCTGGAACCACTACCAGTTCAATATGCTGATTTTGCTCAGTGGCAAAGAGAAGGGTTGAAAGATGAAGTACTAAATCAACAGCTTGCATATTGGAAGGAAGAATTATCTGGTGAGTTACCAGTCTTAATGTTGCCAATGGATCGTCCGCGTCCGCCAGTGCAAACCCACCATGGATTAACTCATAGTGTTTTGTTGTCACGCTCATTACTGGATAAATTAAACGAACTAAGTCGTCAAGAAGGGGCCACACTTTTCATGACCTTATTGGCATCGTATCAAAGTTTCCTTGCTCGTTATACGGGACAAACGGATATTATTGTTGGCAGCCCAATTGCAAATCGAAATTATCGAGAAATTGAGGGGCTGATTGGTTTCTTTGTCAACACCTTGGTTTATCGAGCTGATTTAAGTAATGCACCGGCATTTCAAGAGTTGTTGTCCCAAGTGCGAATAAAAGCATTGAAGGCGTATGAGTATCAAGATGTTCCGTTTGAGAAAATTGTAGAGGTTATCCAACCTGAACGAAATACAAGCTATTCTCCAATTTTCCAAACTATGTTTACTTTGCAAAATATGGGACAAGAGCTACCAGAACTACATGGAAGAAATATAGAAGTAATGGAAAGTAACGCTCCAATCGCTAAGTTTGATTTAAGTTTAACTGCTGCAGAAGTGGAAGAGGGTTTATTACTTACTTTTGTTTATAGGACTGATTTATTTGACAGTTTAACTATTGAATCTATGGCCGAACATTTTGGAAACTGGTTGAATGTAATCGTGAAAAATCCGGATAAATCATTAGCTAAATTGCCTATATTATCAGGATTACAGCAAAAACAGTTGGAAGAGTGGAATAATGATGCTGTAGCATATCTACAGGAAAGTACGATTCATCAGCTGTTTGAAGAGCAAGTAAATCGTACACCTGATGCGGTAGCAGTGGTAGATGAAAAACAGCAGTTAACGTATCGAGAGCTGAATGAAAAAGCTAATCAATTGGCCCACTATCTTCAGCAATGCGGAATTGGGAATGAATCATTGGTTGGACTTTGCTTTGAGCGTTCAGTTGAGATGATTGTTAGTATTATGGGAGCTTGGAAGGCTGGAGCAGCCTATGTTCCATTAGACCCATCATATCCAGAAAGTCGCCTACGATATATTTTGGAGGACACTGGAATTCAAGTATTAGTTACGAACGAGTCATCGGAAGACTGGATACCTAAAGAAATCAAGATAGTTTGTCTAGATCGGGATCAAGCAATGATTTCACAAGAAAGCATTCTTTCACCAAAATGTGAAGTAACAGGAGAAAACTTAGCGTATGTTATCTATACTTCAGGATCAACGGGGAATCCAAAGGGTGTCTTGATACAGCATCATTCTGTACTAAACTTGTCGCATGGTTTACAAAAAGAGGTTTTCGAACATGAGATACCATCTAACATGCATGTCGGTTTAAATGCGTCAATTGCCTTTGATGCATCTATTCAGCAATTACAAATGCTGCTTTATGGTTCAAGTTTGTATATTATTCCGAATGAAGTACGAAGTGATCCGGAGCAGTTTGTAGCTTATATTAGGGAGAACAAGTTAGAAATCTTTGATATAACACCTTCATTGCTTCAATTACTTATAGATGTCGGATTGTTAGAAACGTGCGATGGCGTTCATGTTCCAAGTAAGGTACTGGTTGGTGGTGAAGCGATTATGCCGTCATTATGGGAACAGCTAGTAGAGACTGATAAAATACAGTTTTATAATGTATATGGTCCTACAGAATGTACGGTTGATGCAACATGCTATCATATCAAAAAAGATAGCAAGAGAGTAACAATTGGGCGTCCATTGCCTAACGTCCAAACTTATGTATTAGATAGAAATAGGTTGCCAGTTCCAGTTGGTGTGATGGGGGAACTTTATATCGGAGGAGCAGGTCTAGCAAGGGGATACTTGAATCGTCCAGAATTAACGTCCGAGCGATTTATTTCAAATCCATTCAAAGAAGGCGAGAGGTTATATAGAACAGGAGACCTCGTGAGATATCTTCCTGACGGTAATATAGACTATTTAGGAAGAATAGATAACCAAGTGAAGATTAGAGGATTTCGAATTGAACTTGGAGAGATTGAGTCCACCTTACAGGAGCATTACTTGGTAAAAGAGGCAGTTGTAATAGTTAGGGAAAATCAGTCGGGAGATAAGAGGCTGGTAGCTTATGTAGTGGGCGAAGGCAGTTTAGAAGAATGGCGAGAGTATCTTAAAACAAAACTGCCAATCCATATGATACCTTCCTACTTTGTCGAAATGAAAGAATTACCGCTAACCATAAATGGAAAGATTGATCGGAAATCGTTACCTATATCAGATTATCAAGGAACACAAGAAGGATACGTGGCCCCAAGAAATGAACATGAACGTAAGCTTTCTATCATTTGGGAACGTGTGCTGGGTTCAAAACGTATTGGTATGAATGATAACTTCTTTGAAATTGGTGGAGATTCAATTCTTAGCATTCAGATTGTCTCTCGTGCGAAGCAAGTTGGTTTACAATTGACACCAAAACAAATATTTGAACACCAAACGATTGCTGAGTTGGCGCAAGTAGTCAAAGAAGAACAAGGTGTACAAGCTGAACAGGGAATTATAACTGGAGAGACGATACTTACACCTATTCAGCAAAGGTTTTTTGCACAAAATCATCCTAACCCACATCATTGGAATCAATCCATGTTCTTTAGAACGAAAGAGAAATTGGACATAGGATCACTTGAAAAGGCAGCGGGTAACCTTCTACTTCATCATGATGCCCTGCGTTTAAGATATGAACGTTTACCTAATGGGGTTTGGAAACAGTGGAATGAAGGAATAGAAGAGCAATTGATGCTTACTGTCATTTCATTAGACGAAGTGCCGGAAGCTGATTGGCATCAGGTTATTCAAAAAGAGATTAATATTGCACAAGAAAGTTTGAATTTACATGATGGTCCGTTAATGAGAATGGTGTATTTTGATGAAGGTGAGCACGCTGGCCGATTATTTTGGACAATTCATCATTTAGCCGTTGATGGTGTTTCTTGGCGAATTTTATTGGAAGATTTGCAAACAGCGTATACACAAGCAGTCCAAGGGCAGAAAATTCAATTACCTATGAAAAGTACATCCTTTAAAGAGTGGTCGGAGAGATTACATCATTACGCTGAATCTGGAATATCACAAGAAGTGCTGCATTACTGGGAGGAGCAGGCGGAACAAGACGTAGTTATACTGCCGGTAGATGGTACTATAAGTAATCCAGTAAGCGCAGTAACTGAGGAAATTACTGTGGTGTTAAATGAGAATGAAACCCGTATGTTATTGCAAGAGACTTTAAGCACTCACCGTGTCCAAATCAATGAAGTATTATTAGCAGCATTGGTACAAGCTACGGCAGCATGTACGGGGCAGCCGATATTGAGCGTAGATTTAGAGGGACATGGTCGAGAAGAGATTATTGAAGATGTTGATTTATCGAGAACCGTGGGATGGTTTACAAGCATTTACCCAGTTCATTTAAATATTACTAGTGCTCATACGCCAATTGCAGCATTAAAAGCAGTTAAAGAACAAATTCGCAAAATTCCTAATAAGGGTGTTGATTATGGGGTGTTGCGTTACATGAACGCAACAATGTGTGAGCAATTAAGCTCGCAATATACACCGTCTATTAGTTTTAACTATCTTGGACAATTTGATCAAATGTTTTCTAGCGATGCAATGTTTATTCCAGAGAACAAATTTAAGCGTTTAGATCATGCTGCCGGTTCCAAGCGCTCGCATGTAATTGATGTAATTGGGGTTGTAACGGATGGAAAACTTCAGTTCACTTGGGTATACAATGTTGGGCAATTTGCCAAATCAACGATTCAAAGTATTGCACAGAATATGCTTTATCAACTGAGTACATTGATTCAATCTTCAGATAGAGAATCTGCATTGACCATTTCGGATTTTGCAATGACTAATCTTAGCCAAGAAGGTTTGATAAATGTACTAAACAAAATGCATCGCGGAAAGAACAATCAGATTACTGATTTATATCCACTATCACCTTTGCAAGAAGGTATGATTTTCCACACATTGCATGACCAAGGGGATGAACATGTTGCACCGTATATAGTGCAATTGAGTTTTATGATTCGAGGAAAAATGAATATTCCTACTTTTGAGCAGGCGTGGAAATCTGTAATTCAGCGACATGAAATTTTTCGTACAGCATTTGTATGGGACGAAATTGAAGAACCTGTACAAGTGGTGTATGAAAATATCCCATTTAAAGTGAACAAAGAAGACTGGCGTACAATGACAAGTGAAGAGATAGAGGGAAAAAGAAAAGTCTTTTTGGCATTAGATCGAAAACAAGCCTTCCAATTTGATGAAGCGCCATTGATGCGGGTAACAGTCATTCAAGAAGGTGAGGAAGAATATCGGATTGTTTGGACCCATCACCATATTTTACTGGATGGATGGAGTTTACCATTAGTATTTAATGAATTACTTACAGTCTATCAGAAGAGAATGAATGGAGAAGCTGTGAAGTTACCTAAGTCTTCACCATATAAGAAATATATCCAATGGTTAAGAGAGCAAGATAAGGAGCAGGCGGAACAATTCTGGAGGGAGAAGCTAAAAGGTTTTACTGCACCAACTTTGCTGGGCTTAGAAAGTAAAGAGGAAGAAAAAGGTTACACAGAGAAGGTTACGTATTTATCAGAAGAGCAGACTCAAGCGTTACAAGGATGGGCGAAACGCAATAAACTTACTTTGAGCACAGTAATTCAAGGTGCATGGGCATATCTCATGAGCCGATATAGTGGAGAAAATGACATTGTCTTTGGTGTAACAAGCTCAGGGCGTTCTACGGAGATTATTGATGTTGAAAACATCGTAGGTCCTTTTATTACAACGTCACCGACGCGAATTCAATTGATGGATGATATAAAAGTAATGGATTGGTTGCAGAAGATACAAGAGGAAGAGATAGAAAGAAGACAATATGAGTATGCTTCTTTGACAGAAATTCAGGGGTGGAGTGAAGTTCCTAGAGGAACACCTCTGTTCAATAGTTTATATGTGTTTGAAAATTATCCAGTGAAAGAAGAGGCTTCAGAAAATCTGGAAATTGGTGAATTGGAAGGAGTAGAACAAACCCACTACCCATTAGGGTTGGCTGTAGTTCCAGGAATCCAGTTATCGTTAAAGTTAATGTATGACCGTAGTAAGTTTAATAGAGTAACCATTGAACGAATGCTGGGTCATTTACAACAAGTGTTAATGCAAATGCTCAAAAACATTGATCAAAATCTATCGGAGCTAGTATATATTACGGAAGCTGAACAAAGAAAGCTATTGGAAGAATGGAATAATAATGCTATATCCTATCCACGTGAGAATGTAATTCATCAACTATTCGAAGAGCAAGTAAATCGTACACCTGACGCGTTGGCAGTGGTAGATGAAAAACAGCAACTAACGTATCGAGAGCTGAATGAAAGAGCTAATCAATTAGCCCATCATTTACAGAAATGTGGAATTAGGACAGAGTCATTAGTTGGCCTCTGCTTTGATCGATCAGTTGAGATGGTTGTTGGTCTCATGGGAATTTGGAAGGCTGGAGCAGCCTATGTTCCGTTGGATCCATCGAATCCGGAAAGCCGCCTGCAATATATTTTAGAAGACACAGGAATTAAAGTGTTAGTTACGAATGAGGTATTACTAGGATGGATACCTAAAGAAATCAAGACAGTTTGCCTAGATAGGGACCAAGCAATGCTTTCTCAAGAAAGCAAACTTTCACCAATATGTGAGGTAACAGGGGAAAACTTAGCGTATGTTATCTATACTTCTGGTTCGACAGGGAATCCAAAGGGGGCTTTAGTACAGCACCATTCTGTAATAAACCTATCATATGGTTTACAAAAAGAAGTTTTCTCACATGAGATACCTAGTAATATGCGCGTCGGTTTGAATGCGTCAATTGCCTTTGATGTATCTATTCAGCAATTACAAATGTTGCTTTATGGTTCAAGTTTATATATTATCCCAAGTGAAGTTCGCACTAATCCGGAACAATTTGTGTCCTATATTAGGGAGAATAAATTGGAAATGTTTGATATGACACCTTCATTACTTCAATTACTTATAGATGGAGGATTGCTAGAAATAAGTGCTGATGTTCATGTACCAAGTAAGATATTAGTCGGTGGTGAAGCAATCATGCCGTCATTATGGGAACAGCTAGTAGAGACCGGAAAAATTGATTTTTATAACGTATACGGTCCTACAGAATGTACAGTTGATGCAACGTGTTATCATATTCAAACAGATAGTAAGAGAGTTACAATTGGACGTCCGTTGCCGAACGTTCAAACTTATGTATTGGATAAAAATTTGTTACCTGTTCCAGTTGGTGTAACAGGTGAGCTATATATTGGTGGTGCAGGTATAGCGAGAGGATACTTGAATCGCCCAGAATTAACAGCAGAGCGATTCATCCGTCATCCATTTAATGAAGAAGAGCGTTTATATCGTACGGGAGATTTGGTTCGTTATTTACCTGATGGTAATTTAGATTACTTGAGAAGAATTGATAATCAAGTGAAAATTAGGGGCTTTCGTATTGAACTTGAAGAGATTGAAGCGAATCTAAAGAGGCATCCATTGGTAAAAGAAGCAGTAGTTTTGGTAACAGAGGATAAATTAGGAGAGCAGAGATTGGTTGCTTATGTAGTTGGAGATGGTAGTATGCATGATTGGCGTGAATATCTCAAGACACAAGTACCGAATTATATGGTTCCCGCACACTTTATTAAGGTAGACGAGATTCCTCTTACAACGAATGGCAAAGTTGATCGAAAGGCATTGAACAATTTAACTATTCAAAGAGAAAATAACTTCTCTACACCAATCATTCCAAGGGATGAAATTGAATATCAGTTGATTAAAATCTGGCAGGATGTCTTACAGATAGAAGATGTCTATGTAAATGATGATTTCTTTAATAGAGGAGGACACTCTCTCCTTGTAATTAAATTAGTTTCAAAAATTAGGGAGAAGTTTGGAAAAGAAATTAAGGTGTCTACATTGATTAAGAATCCAACAGTGGAAGGAATCGCATGCCTTATTCGTGATAAGCATGATATGACGAAATCAGTAGCAGCACTAGTTCCACTACAAGAATCAGAAAAAAGACCTTTCTTCTGCGTTCATCCGTTTATGGGGAATGTATTCTGTTACATTCAACTAGCAAGATTACTTAAGAACCATTGTTCATTTTACGGTTTACAGAATCCTCTTATAGAAAAGGGAGAAATTGACGAGTTGACCTTGCCGGAACTAATTCAACTTTACATTGAAGAAATAAAACATGTTCAGCCAGAAGGCCCATATCGTCTTGGAGGATGGTCTTTAGGCGGTGCAATTGCTTATGAAATCGCAACTGTACTAAAGAATCAAGGTGAGGAAGTTGAGTTGTTGGTACTCATGGATACAAAAGTACCTTCAAAGCAGGACTATAAAACGAGTGAGGATATGCTCTCATATATATATGAGCATTTCATTCCTAGAGATCTTACTGAGCAGGAAGGAGACCTTGTCCATAAACAAGATATGCTTGTGGAGCAATTAATTATGGAAGGAGTACTCCCGCCTGATGCAGATCTTATCAATTTGAAGCAAGTTATCAATGCACATAGGAAATGCCTGAACATAATGGCAGAGCATGATTTAATACCATACTCTGGAGAACTTCTCTACTTTAGTGCTGAGGAAGGAAAAGAGTTGTTTACAGATTGGGGACCTTTATTAAAAGGAAGAGTAAATAGATATTCAGTCCCTGGATTACATGAAGAAATAGTGGGTTCCCCTGCAGTTGAAAAAATAGCTATGTATCTATTAAAGGAATTTGAAGGAATAAAAGAGAGATCCATTTTATTAACGGAAAATTAGAGAGTACAAAAGATGCAAGGCTATGAACGAAAAGGGCAGCCCAATACCTGCATATCAAGTGTAGGGAATAATGAATATATTAAGAGCATTACTTTTTAAGGGGATAATGTAAAAAGAAATTGGTAGAGACATAGAAATCTTAATGAGTTACCCATAGTAAGATGTAAATGCTCTGAAATCTTTGTAATAGAAGCGAATACCTGATGATATTACTGAGGAAAGGTGCATATTTTCATTGATATGTAAATATGCACCTTTCCTATTGTATATGCAATTTAATAAAGTGAATTTGAATTTCTGTAACGTTCATATATGAAGTAATTCTTAAAAAAAGGAAGTGATTTATCATACAAATTCAAGCTGTGAAAATACCAAAGAATATTGAAAGTCATTTGTTTAAGCAACTTAGTAACTTAGTTTCAAATGAGAAGAAAGAACGAATGAAGCGTTTATTAAATTCATGCGACATTAATAGGACCCTGATAGGAGATTTACTAATCCGATCTCTAATCTGCCAAAAGTATAAAATTAATAATGAAGAAATTAGATTTATATATAATGAGTATGGAAAACCTTTTGTTGAAAATTTTTCTGACTTTCATTTTAATTTGTCACATTCAGGAGAATGGGTGGTTTGTACTACTGCTAATTTTCATGTGGGTATTGATATAGAAAAAGTTTCAGAAATAGAGGCTTTTAAATTAGCACATGAATTTTTTTCAGAGGAAGAATTTTATGAAATATCTAATATGAATTCTGATGAACAAATTAATTATTTTTATGATTTATGGACATTAAAAGAAAGTTATATAAAAACGATTGGAAAAGGGCTTTATACCCCGTTAAATTCATTCTCTATAAAAAAAGAGTCACGAACTTTAATTACATACAAGAATATACCTAAAAACTTTTACTTTAAACAATATAACATTGATCCAAATTATAAGATATCTGCTTGTGCAACAAGGAATGAATTTCCGCAAGAGATAATAATTAAAGACATTTATACAATTTGCCAAAATATATACAAATTTGAAAGTAAGGAGAAAATCAATGCAAAAGACTAAACTTTTTTGCTTTCCACATGCTGGGGGATCTGCGTTTAGTTACGCAAAATGGAAAAATTACTTTAATCCATATATTGAGGTAGTCCCGATAGAGTTAGCTGGTAGAGGATATAGAATTGAAGAAAGTTTGCACCAAAGTATGGAAGAGGTGGTGAATGATGTCTATAATAATATCGTTATGCAGATAGATGATTCGCCATATATTTTATTTGGGCATAGTATGGGAAGTTTGATTGCCTATGAAGTAGCTAGAAAAATACAAGATTCTAAAAATGTGTTGCCTAAATTTCTTGTTTTGTCCGGTAGAAATCATCCAAATAGTAAAATAAAAAATATTCGACATAATCTTTCTAATGAACAATTTAAAAGAGAAGTTATTGCAATGGGAGGTACACCATCTGGGGTACTTGAATCAGAAGAATTAATAGAGATTTTTCTACCTATTCTAAGAGCAGATTTTAAAATTGTCGAGACATATATTCATGACAATAATACACAACCATGTGATATTGATTTTCTTATATTTAATGCGGAAAAGGATGAGTTTACTACATATGATCAAGTAATAAAATGGAAGCAATACACAAGTAAAACGTGTACTTTTCATTCTTTTGAAGGTAATCATTTCTTTCTAAATGAAAATATTGAAGAAATAGCAAATAGTATTATAAGAAAGTTAGATTCTAAAAGATTATCAAATAGTTTTTAGAGATTTTCTAACTATACTCATGGCTAAGAAACAAAAATATTAAAGATGAAAAATACAGGCATTGCTGAAATATCTTTGAACAAAGGCAGGGCAGTTTAAACGAACTATTTAAAGGTAGGTGTTGATGGAATTTTAAGTGAAATATATGAAGTAACTTTAGTTTAAGTTGACTTTACCTGAAGGTGAAGTTTTCTTTCTTCATCAGACAGTCATTGGATAACTGATGAGTTAATCGATGCAAGTAGCGGATCTTGCTTATAATGCTAATTGTAAGTACTATGTACTTTAAAAGCCCAAATCATCAGGCTAAGAAAAATAAATCTATCATTTTCTACTGTAGAATCCTTACTATAAGGATTCTATTTTTTGTATCAAAAATCTATAAAGATAATATCGACGAAAACGAATTAAAAGGTATTTTAAATGAATTTTTTAAAACAACACTAATACTTATAACGTTCGCTAAATATATTCGCTCCTTATGTTTGCAAGAAGCTTACAAACTTTCCTCTTCCAATGCAACTTAAGCGTAAATGAAATTTTTTGTAAATGTGGAACAATCTCATTACTTACACTGTCTATTAAGCGTTACAACATTTTTTATTTAATATATCAAGAAAGGAATAAATATTTTTAACAAAGGGAGAAGATTGAATTGAAAAAATTATGGATGCTGGTTTTCTTTTGTTTTGCAGTAATGTTGGTAGGGTGTAATAAAAACGAACCGCCAAAACAAACATTTGAAGAATATATCAATTTATGGAATGATAAAAAATTTGCAAATATGTATGATCATTTATCAGAGCGTGCCAAAAAAACGATTTCTAAAAAGGATTTCACAGAGAAATATCAAAAAATCTATGAGGGAATTGGAGTTAAGAATTTAAAAATTAAAACGAAAGGAGAGAATGCTAAAGATAAAGAGCTTTTTCTTTTTGAAGTTAAGATGGATACGGATGGAGGAACAGTTTCATTTATCCATGAAGCAAAACTCGTGAGAGAAAAGGAATCTTGGAAAATAGATTGGACACCAGATTTCATTTTTCCAGCTATGAAAAAAGATTACAAAGTACGTATGCAAATAGAACAAGGAAAACGCGGAGAAATATATGATCGAAATGGGAAAGCTCTTGCAACGAATGGTAAAGCGACTGAGGTTGGAATTATTCCAGAGAAACTAGGCGAAACGGCAGCGCAAACAAAAGAAATAGTAGCACAATTACTTGATATGTCTATAGAAGAGGTCGATCAGAAGCTTACAGCGAAATGGATAAAACCAGACTCCTTTGTACCAATTGGTATTTTAAAAGAGGGAACTAGACAGAATGATTATATTGAATTAGAAGGAGTTGCATCTCGCCCAGTAAATATTCGGACGTATCCATTAGGAGAAGCGGCGGCACACTTAACTGGTTATATAGGAAAGGTGAATGCAGAGGAGTTAAAATCGCTTCAAAAAAAAGGGTATCAAGCAGATGATTTAGTAGGTAAGACAGGTTTAGAGAAAGTATTAGAGAATAAATTGCGTGGCGAAAAAGGTGGACGCGTATTTATAGAAGATGAGAATGGAAAAGAGATTAAAAATGTAGCAAAAAAAGAAGCAAAAGAAGGGGAAAACGTTACGTTAACAATTGATGCTGCAATTCAAGAAAAAATCTTTAATGAGATGAAAAATGAAGCAGGATCTAGTGCAGCGGTCAATCCTAAAACAGGTGAAACTATTGCACTTGTAAGTAGCCCTGCTTATAATCCAAATACAATAGTTAGAGGAGCATCAAAAGCCCAACGAGAAGCATGGAATAACGACTCGAAACTACCAATGATGAATCGTTTCACACAAGCATTTGTACCAGGTTCCGTATTTAAAACGATTACTGGTGCAATTGGTTTGGAAACAAACACTATAAACCCGAAGGAAGAATTTAAAATTCAAGGATTAAAGTGGGCAAAAGATTCATCTTGGGGAAATTATTATGTAACACGTGTGAAGGAAGCTAGTCCAATTGATTTTGATAAGGCAATGAAGTACTCTGATAATATTTATTTTGCTCAACAAGCTTTGAAAATGGGAAAAGATCAGTATGTAAATGAATTTAAGAAATACGGATTTCATGAAAAATTACCAATCGAATACGAATTTCCTATTTCAATCATTGCAAGAGATGGGATAAAAAATGATATTCAACTAGCAGACACGGGATATGGACAAGGTCAAGTATTAATGACACCACTTCATTTAGCATTAACATATGCACCGATTGTGAATGAAGGGAATATTCCGTCGCCTCATCTTTTAAAAGAAGCAAAAGTAGCGGGGAATTGGAAAGAAAATGTGGTTTCTAAAAAGAATCAAGAGATATTAAAGAGCGCATTAATAAAAGTCATTAATGACCCTGATGGCGCGG
This sequence comes from Bacillus sp. K2I17, assembly GCF_002209985.1. Taxonomy (NCBI): domain Bacteria; kingdom Bacillati; phylum Bacillota; class Bacilli; order Caryophanales; family Bacillaceae; genus Bacillus; species Bacillus sp. K2I17. Next base: position 13,666 of record NZ_NJGF01000030.1, on the reverse strand, counting down.
GGAGAATTGCTAAGGTTGATGGTATAACTCTTGCTGGTAAAACCGGTACAGCAGAACTGAAGGAGTCGAAGGAAGCAGACGGAAAAGAACTTGGATGGTTTGCAGCTTTTGATGCAAATGCGTCCGACATGATCGTTACCATGATGATCGAAGATGTAAAAGGAAGAGGGGGGAGTAACGTTCCAGGCGAAAAAGTAAAACATGTTTTTCAGAAATAATAAGTAACTATAAGGTAAAATCTTTTACTACATTCATTGTTTGCTTCACACGAGCGTATAAATTGAGCAATACAAAGAACAATTAAGTTTCGAAAAAGCATTCTCCTTAATCGAGAATGCTTTTTTGTTGTGGCTGAATAAAGATGATAACTTATCTTTGTTTTCATTTTTGAAAGGTTGGTATTGCTAATAGTAAATAGAAGAGTAAAACAAATTGAAAGGGACAAGTGAGGGGGATTTTAAACTTTAACAAAACGGTTATTTAGTAAAGCATAAATAGAGCACACAAATAAGTATGCTCTAAGAAAAAAGGTGATACAAGTGGAGTGTTGCGTGAAATGCACAAATAATAATCAGATTTTTTATGAGTGTATTTTTAACATTGTATGCTTTACTTGTTTTTAGGAGCCTGTCATGTAAAAGAATGTATAGATGATTATTTTATGAAAGTAATCGCACACCTTTACATTTTTAGGAGGATTTTTTTATCAAAAAAAGATAAACAATGGAACAAATGAAACTTGTATCTTGTCTATATATTGAAACCATAATAAAAGTGAGGGTAGTTTTATCTTTATTCAAATAAGTTCGAGGTGTGGAAATGGAAGAGACGTTTATTGAAAAGTGTATTCATGATGAGCTTGACTATGTTATAAAAGACTATTGGCAAGATGTATGGAATTATTCATTTATTATTACGAAAGATCCACACTTATCAGATGATATCACGCAAGATGTGTTTATAAAGGTATTTAAAAATTGGAATTCATTTCGAAAGGAGTCATCTATTAAAACGTGGATATTAAAAATTACAAGAAATACAGCAATAAACTATTTGAAATCCTCCTATTTTAAAAGGATATCATTAGTAGGTTTTTTTAGTGACGATAAGCAATCTCCATCGGCAGAACGAGAGTTTTTCAAGCAAGAGGAAATGAATGAAGTGTGGGATGTTGTCTTAAAACTACCTAAAAAACACCGTGAAATAATAATTTTAGACGCGAAATATGAATTATCTTATGAAGAAATGGCTGAAACACTGGGAGTATCCATTGGAACTGTTAAATCTAGATTAAGCCGAGCGAGAAGTAAGGTTTCAAAATTAATAGGGGAGGGTAGTAGTGATGAACAATAAAAAAAATCCTGACTGGTATAGTAAATTAAAAAAAGGTCCAATGGAGAATCGTAAAGATGAAGAAGAATTTATTTTTAAAATAAAGCAGTCTATATATGAAAATAATGAAGTGAATTCTGTAAAACATAAAAGACCGTTTCGTAAAAAAGCTCTGCCAATTATAGTTGTTTTTGTTTGTACAATGTTATTTGTTATCGTTCAACAACCATGGCTTGATGATAATAAATCACCGGTCCAAAGTAGTACACAAATTAAGCCTAAAACTAAAGATGAGTCTGCTCAAGATCCAACATTAAAACAATTTATGAATGAATTATATCAAAGTACAAATTCAAAAAATGAAAATGACTTGTATAGAGCGTTAAATGATGAAGTTCTATTTAAAGGGAAGAGTTATAAGAAGGATGAATTGAAATTTGATGAAGATATTTTTCATGAGTTGCAAGTTGCTCTTACCATGGGGGGAGAATTTACAAATGATTCAAAGCAAGCATACAAAGTACCAAGTGGATTGACAGAAAGTAACGAACCAAAGCAAGCGCATTATGTATATGCAACTGTTACTGGAAATAAAACGAAAATTTTAGCTGAACCAAAGCGAGAATCACAAGTTTTATATGAAGTATCTAATGAAATGGTAAAAGCTTGGATTCCAGAAAAAGTGCAGAATAATGGATATATAAAAGTATCGACAATTAGCGGTAATACTGGATATGTACAAAAAGAGTATGTTTTAACTGATATTAAATATTCTTTCATGTTCGAAAGGGATCATGAAGGTAAATGGAAAATAACGAATATAGATTCTATATGGTAAAGAGGAAGGTTCACTTTAATGAACCTTCCTCTATGTTTTTATTCTCTTATTGAAGAGTATTCCAGTACTCTAAAATTTCTGATGTAACGAGAGCAGCAATGTTTTTTTCTGAATTACTACCAGGAATAACGACAGAAACGGCAATTTGTGGATCTTCGGTAGGAGCATATGCAATGAAAAGAGAATGGTTTATCATTCTTTCTTGCTCATTCGGAGCACCTGTTATGCCTGTTTTACCTGCGACATGAAAGGGTAAGTTTTTAATTTCCTCTATATTTTGGCTCATCCCACCTTGCACGACACTCCAAAATTTCACCGGGTAACAATTTGAACTTTCTAAAATTGGTTTAAACTTTTTTGTTTCCTTACCATTTTGATCAATAATAGCACTTACGATTTGAGGTTTATATTTATCACCTTTACTTGCTAAAGTTGCTGCATATTGAGCAAGTTGAAGAGGAGTGTGTACTTCATTTCCTCCCCAAGAGGCATTTAATAAGGCGGAGATACCATTTTCAAACTTGTTTGTTGGATGAAATTCATATTGTCCGTCTTCTTCAAAAGGTAAATCAATCCCAGTTTTAGAACGAAGGCCGAATTGCTTTAAATACTCTGTCCATATATGTGCAACTTTTTCTATATTCCCATTATTTTGGTTGAATAAGGGTAGAGCTACTTTTGCTGTCATAAATGTGTTAGATGAATTAATGATAGCCTGCCTCGGTGTAATCTCACCTGTTGGCGTTCCAGGTGCATTCGTAATGTTATTTTGATTATCATATTGAAAAGTACCTTTATCTAAATAAGTATCTTCAGGTTGAAAAAGCTTTTCGTTTAATCCAATTAAAATAGTAAGTGGCTTTATAGTTGAGGCCATATTTACATAAGATTCACCATACTTTAATTTTTGAATTGCTTTATTTTGCGAAAGTGATTTGATGTTTTCTTTTTTAGATGATACTTGTTCATATAATGTATTTGGATCAAACACTGTTGAGTTGGCCATAGTTAAAATTGCGCCAGTTTTCACATCGGTTACCACAACATAACCAGCATTAACATCAGTTATTTTCTTGATTTGAGATCTTAATGCTTCCTCTGTTTTTTGCTGCAACTTAGAGTCTAAAGCTAGCCAGATATCTTTTCCTTTTTGTACTTTTTGAATGTTCCATAAGAACTTTTTATTATTCATTTTAAAAATAAGAGTTTTTCCGGGTTTTCCTTTTAAATCATTTTCATATTGCAGCTCAATCCCGCTTTTTCCAACGGGTACATTAAGGTCATTTTCTACATACCCAATTACCTGTGAACCAATTTCACGTTTAGGATAATATCGAATCACTTCATCTTTGATTATTACATTATTGGGTTTGTTTTTGTTTATGAATGCAAGTTCATTCTCAGTTATGTCAGAGTATAACGGTATATCATTCATAGTCTGCTTTTTACAAGATTGTTGTAATTGAGATTTTATGTCCTCTGTAGAAATGTCATGTTGAAATTCGCTTGAAAATTGATTGAAAAAAGCTAATGTGTTTGCTGTATCTTGTTTCGATAGCTTCTCATCATTAAAAGTGCAATATAAAGACTTAACTTTCTTATTTGTAGCTAGTATTACACCATTTCGATCAAGTATTTGTCCTCTTTCGGCCGAAGAAGTTTCGATAGTAATTGAAAAGAAATGGCTTTTTAACAAAATTATTAATATCAAACCTACAATAGAAAGAATCGCTATAAATCTCCATCTTTTTATTTTTGTATGTAACATAAAACCCTCCCTTTTTAGCTTATTTCATCTTATAGTTAATTATTTTTTTTGTAAATGTGGAACAACTTTATTATTTAGATTGTCTATTAAGTATTACAGCATGAAGAAAGGAATAATCAGTATGAAAAGTTTTTAGCAAATCTATGTGTAAGTTTTATATGGGCCAGTATATAGTTTAGCATTTCTAATGCTAGCGACAAAAAATAGAGAGAAAATAGGAAAGGAGAGTTATGAATTACGTAGCTAAACGAAAAGGTATGAATGCTAACAAGGATTTAGCAAAAAAGTCGAAACGATATTTATAACCGGCCATCGGTATGTAACATATAAGGAATTAAATGGAGGATTTATGGGGAATCAAAAAGGAAAGAACAAGACGTATATATCTATTCGATTAAATATAATGTTCCTTTGCATATTTTTACTATTCTCAGCTATTATTGTTCAGCTAGGAAAGGTGCAAATCGTAGAGGGAGAGGCTTATAAGAATCAAATAGAAAGCAGTCAAAATGCAACAACTAGCATTCCAGTTCCACGTGGACAAATACTAGATCGAGAAGGGAAAACAGTTGTTAATAATAAATCTCTTCGCACAATTACGTATACAAGGGTAAAGGGAATTACTAATGAAGATATTTTAAAAACAGCAACAGACTTAGCGAAAGTGCTTGAAATGTCTGAACAAGATATAAATAAATTAACAGATATCGATAAAAAAGATTTTTGGATGCAGTTGAATACGAAACGTGCGGAGACAATGATTACTAAAAAAGATATAAAAAAGTTAAAAGATAAGGGAATAGAGGGAAAAGAGTTAGATAAAAAAATAGAAGACTTAAGACGAAGTCGTGTTACAGAATTAGAATTGGCAGAATTAACAGCACAAGATTTAAAGGTGTTAGCTATTAAAAGCAAAATGAGTTCAGGTTATCAACTAACACCACAAATTATAAAAAAAGATGTAACAGATCAAGAGTATGCGCGAATAAGTGAAAACCTTGCTGAGTTTCCAGGAGTAGATGCAACAGTTGATTGGGAACGTAATTATGTAAATGGTAATTTATTTCGTTCCGTGTTAGGTAATATTACGAGTAGTGAAGAAGGATTACCGAAAGAAAACTTAGATTCTTATTTGGTACGTGGATATAACCGAAATGATCGTGTAGGAAAAAGTTATATTGAACAACGATATGAAGATGTCTTGCACGGTGCAAAAGAAGAAGTGAAAAACATTACTGATAAATCAGGAAACATTATAAACACAGAAATAATCTCTAAAGGAAAAAGTGGTAATAGTTTAACATTAACGATTGATATGGAATTACAAAAGAAAGTGGAAGAAAGTATAGAGAAAAATTTGAGAGCGTTTAAGAGTTCAGAGCCACTGTTGGACCGAGCTTTTGTCGTCATGACGAATCCAAATAACGGACAGATTCTATCTATGGCAGGCAAAAAGATTGTAGAAAAAGAAGGGAAATTAGAGATTGAGGATTTGGCATTAGGTAACATGACAACTTCGTATGAGCTAGGGTCAGCTGTAAAAGGTGCAACTTTATTAACTGGATATGAGACAGGGGCAATACAGCCAGGAGATCAATTTTATGATGCACCCATGAAATTTAAAGGTACACAAGCTAAGAAATCGTGGAATGTATCCGGATTTGGTAATATTAATGATTTACGAGCGCTACAAGTATCTTCGAATGTATACATGTTCCAGACAGCTTTAAAAATTGCGGGAGTTAATTACGTACCAAATGGTTCGTTGGATATAAAACAAGGAGCATTTGATACGATGCGCTATTATTTTAAACAATTTGGATTAGGAGTTCCAACAGGTATTGATTTACCGAATGAAATAATTGGACAAACTAGAAAAGTAGATAGTCAGCCTGGTTTTTTACTAGATTTTTCTATCGGGCAGTATGATACGTATACACCGTTGCAATTGGCGCAATATATTTCAACGATTGCTAATGGGGGGTATAGAATGCAACCTCAAATTGTACAAGAAATACGAGAGCAATCAATAAAAGAAGAAGAGGTTGGCAAAGTTATACGCTCTATAGAGCCTGTCGTATTAAATCGAATTGATATGAAGACAGAACATATTGATCGGATAAAAGAAGGGTTTAGATGGGTATTCCAAGAAGGTGATGGAACTGGCGTGAAGTATTTCAAAAACGCGCCATATAAACCAGCAGGAAAGACAGGGACAGCTCAAACTGTATATGGTGGAGATGATCCAATTGGTAGAAATGCAAAAGGAGAACGTATGGAATGCTACAACTTAACGTTAGTTGGATATGCTCCATATGATAATCCAGAAGTAGCATTTTCTGTAGTAGTTCCATGGCTTCATAACGATAAAAGTGGAATTAATTCTATAATTGGAAAAGAAGTTTTAGATGTATACTTTGATTTGAAACAGCAGCGTATAAATGGTGAAGTTGCTGGTATAGATGCTTCGAATCAAAACGAGTAAAATTTGTGCACTTTTCTCAGGTGAAGAGCCCTTGTATATATAAAGGCACTAATAAGTAAAAAGATGAGATGTGAAATAAGCGATAGTGGCGATCATAGTTGCTATCACTTATTTTGTTAATACCTCTGATACTAGTTATAAAGTTTTTTAAGTTTATGGAACAGATTTGTTTCGGTGATTGTCTATTATGTGTACGTATAAAAAGGTATTAAGAATTTGAAAGGAATGATGATCTTGAAAAACAAGAGGATGCTAAAAATAGGTATATGCGTTGGTATATTAGGTTTAAGTCTTACAAGCTTAGAAGCTTTTAAAGGAGGGCCATTGCAAGTTGAGGCGAAAGAAAAGACAGGACAAGTGAAGCATAAACATCAGGCGACGTATAAAGAGTTCTCTCAACTTGAGAAAAAATTCGATGCACGATTAGGTGTATATGCGATTGATACTGGTACAAATCAAACAATCTCTTATCGACCTAACGAAAGGTTTGCCTTTGCATCAACCTACAAGGCGTTAGCGGCAGGGGTATTACTACAGCAAAACTCTACTGAGAAATTAAATGAAGTTATTACTTATACGAAAGAAGACTTAGTGGATTATTCACCTGTTACCGAGAAACATGTAGATACTGGAATGAAACTAGGAGAAATTGCTGAGGCTGCTGTTCGTAACAGTGATAATACTGCAGGGAACATTTTATTTAACAAAATAGGCGGACCAAAAGGATATGAAAAAGCGCTTAGACAGATGGGTGATCGGGTTACTATGTCTGATCGCTTTGAAACAGAATTAAACGAGGCTATTCCAGGAGACATTCGTGATACTAGTACAGCGAAAGCAATTGCTACGAATCTGAAAGCCTTTACGGTCGGAAATGTGCTTCCGGTTCATAAACGTAACATTTTTACAGGGTGGATGAAAGGAAATGCTACAGGAGACAAACTTATTCGTGCAGGCGTACCAACTGACTGGATAGTTGCAGATAAATCCGGTGCTGGAAGTTATGGGACACGAAATGATATTGCTATCGTTTGCCCGCCAAATAGAGCACCAATTATTATCGCAATTTTATCTAGTAAAGATGAGAAAGAAGCTACTTATGATAATCAACTCATTGCAGAGGCAACTGAAGTTATAGTTAAGGCTCTTAAGTGATAATCTCTCAATTCATTATGTAATAAAATATGAACTTGGAAAGTGATTTTTTTTAATGTGAAAAGCATTTTGATGGATTAATTTAATTTGATATAAAAAGAGGACGCATTATTATTTACGTCCTCTTTTTATTTTTATTTATTAGATAAGTTTAAGCAGAAACTTTTGTTTTAATTATGTCGATTCACGGATAATTAAGTTTGTAGGATATTCAATAATTTTACGTTTAATAGATTCATCTGTATTTATATATAGTAGAATCTCGTTAACGGTACGTTTACTCAGTTCAACAATTGGAATATCGATGGTACTAATTGTTGGAGTTGTAACTGTACAAATTAATTGATTATCATAACCACAAACAGCTAAGTCAGTTGGAATAGAATATCCTTTTATAGTAGCTCCTTTAATGACTCCAGCAGCAACTTGATCATTTCCAGTAAATAATGCAGTAGGTCTATCTTTTAATTTATCTAATTTCTCAAAAATTCTAAATCCATCTTCAATAGTAATTGCATCTCCAAACAGCCAATTTTTATTGAATGGTAATTGCTTTTCTTTTAAGGCATGCAAATATCCTTGTTGGCGTTTTAATTGTGCTTGACTATTAAGAGAATCAAAACAAAAGCCAATTTTTTTATGATCTTTGTTTATTAAATGTTTAACAGCTTTGTATCCAGCCTCAAATTCATCGTAACAAATTATTGGAATAGGTGCATTTTCCTCATACTCATTACAAAGTAATATGGGCCCATATGCTAAATAATGCTCTATATTTTCCCAACTATTTTCTAGGGATGCGAGAATTACACCATCTACAGCTTTATTCTTTAGTAATGAAAGTAATTCTAGCTCTATTTTTTTCTCATAAAAAGTCTGATAAATTAGCAATTTGTAATTGTGTTTTAATAATTCTTTAGAAATTTCTCTAGCTAATTTTCCGAAAAAAGGATGATCTATATTTGGAATTGATAGAGCAATGGTTTGTGTCTTATTTATCCTAAGATTCCTAGCAATAGAACTAGGAGTATAGTTGAATTCTTGCATTACTTTTATTATTTTCTCACGTTTTTCTGAATTTACATATGGATGATTATTTAGAACTCTTGAAACCGTAGCATTTGATACATTACATAATTTAGCTATTTCGTTAATTGTTACCATAGAGAAACCCTCCGTAAAAAAAATGTTGACATGTAATCGATAACATAAAATATAGTCTACTCATGATTTTCAAAATAATTTCTTAGAGGTGATTTAACGTGAAAACTCTTACTACAATTTCTGGACATAGTAAAGACAATTTAGCTTTATTAAAGTGCCTACAGGGGGAAACAAAAGAAAAAGAATTTGAAATTAGTAATATATTGCCGAATCACAAGATGAAAGAGAAATTATTTAGGGAAAATAAATTGAAAATAGATATTGATATAGAAAAAGATATTTTCAATTATAGCAGAAAAAATATACAGAAAATAGAATTTATGCCAGTTAATCGGTTGATTTCTCAAGATGAGGTTGAAAAAATTATAGGAGTTTTAAAAGATGTCTTACCGACAGGTCAATTTACAAGTGGACCATTTTCAAAAAAGCTAGAAGAAGTAATCGGAAATTATTTAAATAAAAAGTTTGTAATTGCAACAAGTAGTGGTACAGATGCCCTTATGGTGTCATTGTTATCTATTGGTATTCAGCCGGGAGATGAAGTAATTATGCCAGCTAATAGTTTTGCTGCTACTGAAAATGCCGTGTTAGCAGTCGGAGCAAAACCTATATTTGTAGATATAGATCAGCAGAGTTATTGTATTGATCCATCTAAAATAGAAGAAGCTATAACCAAAAAAACTAAATGCATTTTACCTGTACATTTGTATGGTAAACAATGTGAAATGAAAAAAATTCGTGAAATTGCGGATCTATATCAATTAACAGTTATTGAAGATGCATGTCAAGCTATTGGTTCTTCAAATCTTGGAGAATATGGAGATATAATTGTCCTTAGTTTTAATCCATATAAGAATTTTGGTGTATGTGGTAAGGCAGGTGCAATAGTTACTAATAATGAAACTCTTGCAATTCGTTGCAATCAATATAGTTATCATGGATTTGAGATTGATAAAAAAAATAAAAAGGTATTAGACTTTGGATTCAATTCTAAAATTGATAATTTGCAAGCAGCTATTGGTTTGGAAAGAATTAAGTACTTATCATATAACAATTTAAAAAGAGCGTATTTAGCTCAACGATATATACGTGATTTAAAGGAATTAGAGGATAGAGAATTAATTAAGCTACCTATGATGACAGAAGATAATGTCTGGCACCTTTTTCCGATTAGAGTTGAAAATGGAAGAAGAGACGAGTTGAAAAATAAATTGTACCAAATGTATAACATTGAAACAGATATTTATTATCCGGTATTATCTCATAAACAAAATACTAAGTGGATAAAGGAAAATGATTTGCAAAACAATATATTAAATACAGAGCAAGTTCATAAAGGAATATTACATTTACCTTTACACCCAAATATGATGTTAGAAGAGCAAAATTTCGTTTTGGAGGGATTATTCAATGTCAATAAGTAATGAAGTTTTAAAGTCTTTAAATTTTGAAAGACTACCACAGGTTAAAAAGCCTAAATATGTAGTGTTCTGTGATTTTGATGAAACTTATTATCCTCATAACATGGATGATTCTAAAAGAAGCAATATGAAATTGTTAGAAAAGTATTTGTATGAACAAGGAAGTAAAGGGGATCTAGTAATTGGTTGGGTAACGGGAAGTAGTTTAGAATCAATTGTTGAAAAAATGAAAAAGGGTGGTATTCAGTATTTCCCTCATTTTGTGGCGAGTGGGTTAGGTACAGAAATAACGTACTTTGATAGTAATGGGACTACTATAGATGATCAAATTTGGGAGGAGAGAATTATAGGGGGTGGTTTTGATTCTTCAAAGATTGAAAGAATTCTTAAATTGCTAGAATCAAAATATGAAATTTTTTTAAGACCTCAGACACAATTAGGAAGTTCTAAGTACAAATTTAATTTTTATTATGAAGAGCAAAATGAATTTATTGATGCAAAGAATTTAGAAAAGATAGAAGAAATCGGAGAAATATTCCAAGTGGGAGTTAATATTAACAAATGTAATCCACTAGCTGGTGATCCAGAAAATTGCTATGATGTAGATTTTATTCCACTTGGAACAGGTAAAGATGAGATAGTGAAGTTTATTTTAGACAAGTACGAACTAGATAAAACAAATGCCATTGCTTTTGGAGATAGTGGGAATGATTTAAGAATGCTACAAGCTGTAAGACATGGTTATTTAGTAGAAAATGCAACAGAAGAAGCCAAAAACACACACTCAATGTTAGCTGAAGGTGAATACTCGATTGGAATTTTAAATACTCTAAAGCACATTATTAATTAAAAGGGGATGTTCATATAATGAATATTGGGATTATAGGTGCAGGAAGTATTGCAAGAGCTCATTCTAGAGCATTATCAACTGTTGATAGTTGTAAATTAGTTGGAGTGTATGATGTTAATAATGAGAATGCCCAAAAGTTGGTAGGGAATTTTGGTGGGAAGGTTTTTAATAGCTATGAAGAGTTACTTGAAGTAGTTGATGGGGTAATAATATCTTCACCGAATTTTTGTCATAGATCTCAAGCTGTTCAAGCGTTATTAAAAAACAAACATGTGTTATGTGAAAAGCCAATGGCAATTTCTTGTGAAGAAGCAAAATACATGATGACAATAGCAAAAAATACTAATTTAGTCGCTTCAATGGGGTTTAACTATCGCCACCTTTCTTATGTTAAGGCTTTAAAACAATTAATTCAAAATGAAGAATTAGGGGAAATAGTAGTGGTAAGATTGCATTTTAAAAAGAATAGCGCTTTTAGGAGAACTTCGTTTACTTGGCGAGATGATTTTCAAAGTAATAGAACTAGCGGGGCCTTGGGAGATTTAGGAATTCATCTAATAGATTTATTATGGTTTTTATTTGAGAGTGATTTCAGAGAGGATACTGTTCGAACTAAAATTAAAACAAATGTTAAGGAAAAAGAAAGTAAACCAGTTTTTGTTGATGACTATGCTGAGGTTTATGGCCAATTGAAAAATAAGGTTTTTGTTAATATTACAACATCTAAAAGTTCATTTCTTGACGATTGTGGTTTTAGTATAGAGGTAATAGGTACGAAGAAAGAATATAAGTATTCTTCTAAAGAGCCAAATAAATATATACTCTTTGATGGATTGGAAAAACATGAAATCCCGTTACCATTACCTTTACTAGTCGATCCAGAAAACGAGATTTTTGAATGGTCTGATTCTTTTAGAAGTGAAATTATAGAATGGGCTAAGGCTGCGGAAGGTGGGCAAAATAAGTCTGTAGCAACATTTGAAGATGGATTTCGTTCACAAGTAATATTGGATATGTTTTTTGATAAAAGCAGTAGTAATAAAGAACGATCTGTAGCAACTATTTAGTTTTATGGTAAAAACAGGGGTTTAAAACTTTTACTTAAATCCCTGTTTTTATTTTGGATTGGAGTTGAGAAAAGGTGCGGTTAATATTTTATTATGGTTGCTTGTTTTATTTTATTGTAGGAATAATACATGTTTGCATAGGTAGTTTAATTCCTTCATTAATACAATATTATGGAAGAACTCCTGATCAATTAGGTGTTTTAATATTTTTTCAATTTACGGGTTTTTTATTTGGTGTTCTAAGTTCACCCATACTAGTAAGAAAGTATCATTATTTTAAAACAATAACATTAGGTGTTTTAGTAATGTCCATCGTCCTAGGAGGTTTTATATATATTAAAGAATGGGCATATTTAGCCGTTATTTGCTTTGTATTAGGCTATGGAGCAGGTTTGTTAGAAACTACGGTGGGTTCCTTTATTATTTCAGCAGAAAGGAATAGTGCTGCTAAATTTAGTATTCTCGAAGTATGGTTTGGGGTTGGGGCGCTAGGATTTCCGTTACTAGTTAATTATATTACAAAATTTTATGAATGGTATTTTATTCTTTATGGGATATTACTATTCTTTATTTTTACACTATTTGTTTGGTACATGCTTGGACGTACAAAATTTCTAAATTTTTCTCCTCAAAAAAATGAAAAGGGAGGAGCATCCCTTTCCTCATTCACTCTTAAATTTAAAAGTGAAAAGATGAAAGTTATAGTATTTATTTCACTTTTTGCATTCTTATATGCAGGCATAGAAACCAATCTTGCAAATTTTTTATCTACAATAATGATTCTTACCAATAATGAATTAATCAGTTCAGTAAGTATATCTTGTTTTTGGCTAGCCATAGTTATAGGAAGAATACTTGTAGGTAAGTTTGCTCATAAATTTAATTATTGGACATACATTACATCTAGTTGCTTTACATTAGTGATTCTATTATTTCTATTCCCCTTTGTTCAAGGTACAGGTATGTATTTGTTTATCATATTCATTATTGGTTTAGTTATAGCGGGTGTTTTTCCAATAACATTAATCTTAGCTTCCCGTATTATGGAAAATAATATTGATGAAGTGACTAGTTTATTTATTGCATCGGCCAGTTTAGGGGGGGCACTAGTATCTTTTCTAATTAGCTGGAGTCTGTCCTTAAATACTATAAAGGTTACTTTTGGGATATTTTCACTTTTCGCATTTAGTTTAGGTTGTATTATTTTGAAAATGAGAAAATTTTCCACTTACAGTAATGAAAGTGCCAAAAAAGTAGAAAATATGAAAAATTTATAGAAAAATTTTTAAAATGTGAAAAAGATAATTATATTTGGAATTTCCAAAAAGATTGATGAAGTTAAAAATTCTGTAAATACAACATTGGAGTTCATTAAAGACGAAGGCTTCGAAAGTGTAACAATAAGAAAAATTGCGGCATTGTCGGATACAAATATTGCGCTTGTAAATTACCATTTTGGCTCAAAAGAAAAATTGATTAGTGAAACAATTAAAATCTTATTAATTAGCTTTCAAGACACCTTTTCTATTTTAGATGATATTAAAGTGCCAGCAAAAGAAAGATTAAAAATATTTTTACTTGATTAT
>NZ_NJGF01000029.1:0-56310 GCF_002209985.1 Bacillus sp. K2I17 | reverse complement strand
GTTCGATAGAACTCTTTACTTAGGAATCCCTCACTTCTAAACGAAGTGAAAGTGGGGGTAGTTCAACAGAAACTGAATTGTTAATAGCTCATGGTTTTTCGTATAAAATCATATATATGTGTACTTAAAGAAATATGGGTATTACTAACGGTAGACGAAGAAATGAGGGATACTGATAGTAATTTTAAAGCGTATAAAGTCGATGTATACGAACTAAATGTAAAAGTATTCTTGATTTAAATCCTTCTTTTCCCTGATATAAGTAAATGCTATTAGTTGAGTATTCCTTATACTTAGTATTATGAATAGATGAATTGTTTGGATATAATTATTTATAATATCAGTGTAATTTTCTGTTTCGGGTGTACCTTAGTATTTATTATCTATAATGATACCTCAATTTGTAGGATTCGTTATTGACTCAAGAATGACATTACATGGTGGATTTCAATATAAAAGAATTGAAAATACATCTCTAGAATGAACTACCCTTGAATCATAAAGATTTTCTTAGTTATTGATTTTTTTGTATAAAGAGTATTTGTATTTCTTTATAGAAAAAACTGCCTCCCAATCGTTAGACATGTCTAACAGTTGGGAGGCAGTTTTTTTGTGCTCTCTATAGTAGAACATAAAAATTTAATCGCCATTCTTTGAATTTATATCATTACGAAGATGAATGGGTAAGAACTTCGCTAAATATGTCCCTGTTCTTTTAATTTGTATAATTACGGAGGTGAAACAGAAAAGAACTCCGCTGAATTTTATCTTTATTGGTTTTTTATTATAAATCATTAAGTAAGCAAAACGCAATGATTGTACTTAATTTAACAACTATTAAATCATAACATAAATAATAATGATATACAAATAAAATGATATATATATGTTTGATTTTCAACATTATTGGTTTGATTATTATAGGACTCGTTGCAATATATATTGGAGCTAGCATGGCACTATTTTTGAATTATGTAGGGAATAGAAATAGGAAAATCAAGTGAAAATATTACTTGATTTTTCATCATCATCTTTTTTCATTTTATAGCATTCCTTCTCAACCATATAGTCAAAATTCAAGATTTATATCTTGTATCAATAAAAACAGTTAATATGTAAGAGGAGATACCCAGCGTATTCTATTTAGTATGATATAGTAATAAAACATTGATATTATAAATATAATATATTAATATATATAATTATTAATTGTGTAAGAGGTGCATCTATGGAAAGAGAAATATGTTTCAATAATATTTGTGAGGGGAAACCTTTAGTAGGAAAATTGTATAATGTTAGGAAAGAATACTATAGATTAAGTAGTCCATATTTTGATCTAGATCAACTTCCAAACTTCTTAAATATTATCTTAAGTATAGTATTTATATTTATAGTTTTTATTCCCTTTGCATTAGTTTTTAGTATAATTCCAGAGTATTTTGCAATAATACGATTTATATTTGTATGGATTAGTTTTGGTGGTTCAATATATTTAGGGGCAAGATGGTATACCGAGGTAATTTATAGATTAAATAGGATACAAATAAAGAAAAGAGTTGAAAAAAATAATCATACATTGACGAATCTAATACTAGCTGAGAAACAATTAGTAGAACAATTAGATATATTAAAGATACCTGTAGATTATCGTTATCCATATGCAATTAGTAGGTTTGAGAATTATCTCTCTAATTATAGAGCAGATAACTATAAAGATTGCGTGAATATATTTGAGCAAGAAAGACATAATGAAAGAAGAATAGATGAATTAAGAACGATTCAGGAATTACAAAGAGTTACTAATCATAAAATAGATGAAGGAAATACTATTGGTTTAATAAACCTTATAAAAAATAGATAATATGTAATTGTAAATCTCTCAAAGTAGATAAAAATATTATTTTTTTATTTGGTAGTTGTAAAGAAAAACAGTGAAAAGGGCGTATCTAATAAATAAGATACGTCCTTTTTATGTTAATAATTATAATTATTTATTGAGCACGTCTTTTGTATTTCTTGCTTTGAAAGGAACATAGTTAAAACACATTAAAGTGTAGTGACTGTGCAGAGATAATAAAGTCATTTAAAAAATAATATAATTGTTTAAAATTCTTTTTCGAATAACGGAGCAGATTAGTTCAATAAGGAATTAAAATAAGAACTTGTAGATTCTGAAGAAATGGAAAGAACGAAAGATCTTAAATACAAAGTAGGCTCTGTTATACAGAGGTAAAGAGATTATAATTCATTTTTTGTTCTTCGTTCTAATCATTACTGGAAACACGAATATAGTCTAATTGTTTGTACTCATAAATTAACAGCCTCTTTCAAAGTGAGAATTTTAATGTTATTCAATTTAGTTAACTTAAATTATAACAAAAATACACAAAAGGTACTTTTGAATTTTGAAGTGTCCCAAAAGTATTTTTTATACCTTTTGAAGTGTCAAGGTATGAAATGATTTAAGGTTTGGTAAGTATTTATATAATTTAATATTTTAATTAATGAGAGTTATGTTCAGTTTAACTTCCGTTAAATGTGTTTTAGAATTAAGTATGAGCACTTTTTATAAAGAAATGGCGTCTGTTGCAAATATGGAGAAATATAGAAAATCATCGAAAGTGATTGCGCTTTGGGTTAACTTAGTATTAAGGTAACTTTTCTAAGTAAGTATTTAAGGGGTGATTAATTTGAATTTCACATATAAGAGACCGTTAATTTTTATAGTCCTACTGTATATTGTATTGATAGCTTTTAACTATGCAAATCATAATCATTTCAATTGGTTTGAAAACCTTATAAAAACACTATTTATAGTAGCGTTTTTTGAAATTATGATGTGGTTATTTTCTTCCAAAAAAACAACCTCTAGAAAATAAGAGGTTGTTTTTTATTACTTACCATGTTTTTCCTGTCCAGCCTTCTTCTTCATATATACATGTACCTAGATACCAAGCAAGTTGACCAGCTAAACTAACTAAATTACCTTTGACGCCTAATCTAATCATTTTTCTAGCTGCTAATTCATATTCTTTGTTAGTAATATTAGCAATAATAGAACCTAAAAAACCTACTGATAGAAATTCTACATAATTTGCTATAAGTTTTCTTTCTATACAGTTATCTACAGCTTCTGTTTCTTGTTTGAATGGATCTTCATAGCCAGGCGGTGTATTTACACGTTTGATTTCTTGTCTCAATTGTTCTAATTCTTCAGTTTTACCATATTTGTTTTCTATCATATCAATATCAATATCTACTACTCTTCCATGTTTATCTTTAACTGAAGCTTCTTCAACAACAAATTTCAATTGTGCAGCTACTTCTTGTACTAATTTTTCTTCTTCACTATTAATCTCTTGCGCTTTAGAGATTCCAGCGAAAGAAGTTGTAAACAAAGCGAGTACGAGGGCCATTGATACAATACTTCTTAATATAGTCTTCATTTTTAATCCCATCCCTTTTCCTTATTTATGATTTTTTACCGGTATTTTCTAGCGCATTTCTATCTTAATACATAAATATATAAAAATATATACCCTTCAGAAAGCGGAAAAATGATGGAATTCAACGATTATTCACTTTAAAACCGCAGCTTCAAGATAATTGCAATTTAATTATTTGAATATTACGTGTTTTATTTATCAATTAAATTGTGGATATAGAAATAATGTTAGGTAGTGAGTAATTAATAACGAATTGATAGATTAATAAAAAATTCATTATTACCCTTTTAAGAATTAAAAATCCCTAATGTTAAAATGGGGTTTTCTTACAAAAAACGTAATTTTGTACCTTTTGTAGTAGGTGAATTTTTTTGTATTGGGAATTAATACACATGAGATATAAAAACAACACTGTGTCTGAAGACTTTTTAGTGGGGAAGTGGATCCTCCATCATAATGTTTTATGGTAATTCGGGAGTTGGAAAGACAGAAACAGCTAAATTTATTAGTGATTCATTAGGTGGGAACTTATTTCGAAAGCAATTATCTATGTTTCAAAATAATGAACTCTTAGACTACCTTTTTGGAACCAAACATAGTGCGTCCAGTTTTACTAAAGATCTTTCAGAGAGAGAATCAAATGTTATTTTATTGGATGAGTTTGATAAGGCATATTTTTCAAGCTATAATGCTTTTTATCAAGTCTTCGATGAGGGGATATTCGAAGATAAAAATTATAAAGTTAATCTAAAAAATACAATCATCATTTGTACATCTAATTATAAGACACCAGAAGAGATGAGAAGGGCATTAGGAGATCCGATTTTCTTCAGGTTTGACAAAATGATTAAATTAGAAGATTTAACTTTGGAGTCCAAAATAGAAATCATTAATCAGGTAATTTCTGAGGAGTATAAGAAATTAAATTCGGATGAACGACAAGTGGTGCATTATGAAGAATTGAAAAGTAAGTATATAGACCAGGCTAAACGTTTTGTTAATTATAGACATATTAAATTTCTTATTCAAAATGATATAAATGGAATTTTAGTTCGGGATTTTCTTGAAGATCATTGATGCTCAAGTTTATTAAGAGGTTCAGGGAGGAATAATTGTATCTAATTAAATATGTAATTAATAGTAAAGTTACGACTAAAACAATAGACTCGCACCTATTAATAAAGTTAATTTGTTAATATATAAAAAGAACTTGTAGGAAACCCTACAAGTTCTTTTTTAAATGAAACAAACTATCTCATAATTTGAATCGGAGCAAACACTCTAACCACGGGTTAATTTTATTATATACCGATTCTTAAAATATGCGCTTTTTATATTTGAAAATTATGTGAATTTAGAAAGGGAGAATAAATAACTGTCTCAAACACCTAAAAATCCCAACTAAATATTCCGAACAAAACATTTTTAAATCAATATACATTTCATGTTAAATTATACAAATGTAGCATTCTTATAGAAGGACTTATTTTTAAATTAAGCATAGGGAAATGAAATGAATTTTTGTTTGAAATATTTTAGTTATGAATCAATGTTTGAGTTTGATGTGTTCAGTGTTCAATTGTTCGTTTATTTAATTCCTTCTTTATTATATAAGTTTTATATAACAAAGAAAAAAGCTACCGTTATGGATGCTTTTTTCTAAAAATTTATAGATACAAGTTCTTCTTAAAGGTTTTCTAACTATTTTTTCATAGTAGCCCTCATAGCTTCCGTACGTCTAATAAAATAGTTAGATTCTATTAGGTATCTATATAACTTTTCAAAATGAATGTAATTTTCACACCAGAATCGCATATAATTCTTAATTTGAATAATTAAGTTTGCTATATCTTTATTTAGTAATTCGTATATAGATTTCCTTTAATTTAAAAATTTGGCCATTGTCTAATCTCTTCATAATCTACCTTAGTAACAACTTCATATGTTCTTCCAGCACTACCTGGTTTAATAACGACCATACCCATATATGGGATTCCTCCAAAAGCACTATGAGCAATAAAAACCTTATTTTTACCTTGTAAAGGTAGTGTTTGAAAAAGCTTAATCAAATTATCTTTTATTGTTTGTTCTTCAGGTGTTGATACATCGCGTTCTAAATAATCGATTCTACCTAAATCATTATTTATCTGTATATTTTGTGCATCAAAAGCGATTTCACCAGTTTCTCGAGTACGACAGTATGGACTTGTCAGAACAGGGAACTCAATAGGTAGTTTTTGTATTTTGAGTATTTCACCAACTATTTCTGCCTGTCTTCGTCCATTTGCATTTAAATTCCTTTGAGTTTCACATTTTGTTAAATCCACATTGGATTCATGAGTATCTTCTGTTTCACCATGTCTTAAATAAAGGATATAACCTCCTTCCATAATTTGTTCAAATATAGTTTCATTTGAATTTGTACTCATATATGTAATCACCTCTCTAAAATTTGTAAATATATATTTAACTTGGTTTCTTAGTCTATTTTTCATACTGGAAAAACCTTGAAAAATTAATAGTCATTTTGTTTTGTTTATTAGATTATAACAATATTATTATTTTAAAAATGAAATTTAAAAAATCTATGTATAAGGAATAAAATATATCTTTTGCGAAACAATAGAAATTGAATTTAATATTTCATTGAAAAGGAGTGTAATAATCTTGTCACAATTTTTAGATGCCCAAGCGAGCGAAAATGGCACAAAATTTTTAGTCTATGCCCAAAATAAAAAGTTAAAAGGATTTGAACAACCCGAGGTTATCTTCATTAATCTCCCACCTGGTACAATTCAGCCAGGTCCAGAGGATGAGAAGATGTATGTAGTTGATGCTAAAGATAAATCAGAATATAAATTTGTAGGAGAAGGGCCACCATATCACGGACCTCGATTTCCAGCTGTTAAACCAGATCAAGAAGGTCATTTTGATTATGTTAAGCCTAATGAACGTGCCTTTTCTTCTACAGTTATGTATGCAACTGTAAGACGCGTTTTAGATATATGGGAAGATTATTTTGGTCATAAAATTGAATGGTTCTTTCATGCAGAATTCCCTAAGCTAGAACTTATTCCAAGAGTAGAATGGGATAATGCTCACTCAGGTAACGGATTTCTTGAATTTGGGTTTGGCCGTAATGCAGATGGAACTATTGACCACAGTAATCCGTATTGTGAAAATTTCGATGTCCTTGCTCATGAAATGGGTCATACGATAAAAAACTCTATAATTGGCTGGCCAGATAGAAATCAAGATACTAAAGAATATCATGGGCATCATGAAGCTTTTGGTGATTTAATTGCAATTGTCTCTGTTTTGCACTTCGATTCAGTAATTAATCACCTACTTAAAAATACGGAAGGTAACCTGTTCAGTGTTAATGAACTTTCGCGTATGGGTGAGTTGAGTGAGTCACGTGAGATTCGTATGGCATTTAATGATATGAAAATGTCAGATGTTCAAGGCCAAGGAGAAGAGCACCTTTTATCTATGCCATTTACCGGCGGAGCATTTGATATACTAGTACAGGTTTTTCAAATTCATTTAATTGATAAAGGTCTTATTACCAAGGAACTAGGAGAAAAAGCTTATAAAACTCATGATTGTCATACATCAGAGGATGAAAGAAATAATATACACAAAGAATTCGAACAATGTTATCAAGGTAATAAAGATGCGTTTAAAAAAGCATTACTTGATGCTCGTGACTATTTTGGAAAATTGATGGCAAAGGCTTGGAGCAATACTTCTCCAAATAACTTGACTTATGGAAAAGTATTAAATCATATAGTTGAAGCTGATCAAGAATTAAATCAAGGTGAATATAAGCAAGCTATTTTAGAGTGTTTCGATTGGAGAGAGATTCTTCCAGAAGCTGAAGACCATCGTATGCTCCTTAAAACACATATAGTAGATGAATTAGAGAGATAATCTTTTGCTATCTAGTTACTGAATTTCGCTCTAAAATAAACAAACCAGTTGTTACATCTAAAAGTGCTCCTAAAATATCTAGGAGCACTTTTTTGGAAACTTTACTTTTTAATTGCTTACGAACTACCTCATTATAAACACTTCGCCTTACTACCAGGCTAACGTCAATTCTCTCAATTTCTTCAATCTCCCCATTTTTGAAATGAATTCTGTTGTAAAGTTTAAAAAAAGTATAAACAGGTTAATAAATAAGAAGAAATATTTAGAAAGATGCTAGTAATTGTATAAGGAATAGATGGTCTCACTACCTTTTATTATATGGGAAGCATGACGAGGATTTAGAAATATTAGTCCAAGTTTAGAAGTATGAAGACAAGACTTTTTCAAATTATATAAATTGACCGGTAAAAAGAATGTAGATTAAAACCTACATTCTTTATAACTTAGTATATAAATTCTCACTAATAAATAACTTGTAGGATAACAAGTACTGTAGAAGCAGCATGGTTAGTTGTTAGAATCACTTAATAATATGTTTTGACTAAATATGAACAACTTTTGAGTAAACTTGTATTGAGCTATTTGTATTAAAGAGTAGCTTTTTTTATTTCCATTAATTTAGATCTTAACTTTTCATCGTGTGCATATAAATAAAGACCTTTTATCCCTCGTTTTAGCAAGATATTAAGCGCATTTAAAATGATTTCTTCTTTTATTTTTGCAGCATTAGGGTGATCTCCTAATCCTTTAAATGCTTCGGTGTCTTTATATCTATCACTTAATATTAAAAGTTTATTATTTTTTTCATCATAAGTGATAGATGGGCCCAATATTACACCCACATAGTTTAAGTCAAATCCTTGTACAGTATAAATTGAACCTACCTCATCAACTGAACTTCCATGTAAGGAAGTTTTCTCTCGTTGCGCCCATGTTGTAGAAGAATCAGTAAGATTCCATGGTAGATCTAAGCCACCAGTTGTAACATGATATTTTCCACCATCTTTTTTATGTTCAAAATCAAAGGTGGAAACAACTCTAGAAAGTCCCCATTTCGTATTTTGTTGTTGTATTTTTTCATGCATATCAGAAGCATGTTCAAAGATGTCAAAATCATAAGTCTTAGGGACATTTGGCATAGGCGTAATTTTCTTTTGAACTAAATTATCTAACCATGTAACTAATTTATCGCCAGCATGCATTCGCATTTGAGTAGAAAGTTCATATCTTTTAGGCTTATATTTTGATAGGACAGCGTTTAAAGTTTTAGCATCCCAATATGCCTTATTGCGGGTTATTTGCTTAGAATCAAAGATAATAATAGTCACCTTAGCTCTTTTAATAATATCTTCTAGATGGTTTTGACCGTGATATGAATTATAAGAATCTGAACTTGAGAGTAGTAGATGGGCTTCATCAACAAATACAATATCAGCTGGTGTAGTCTCTGTATCTAATGGCATTTGATTAATAAAAGAAGTAGGTTTTAATATCTTATTCTTCTGCATAATTTTCACATTAGAAGCTATGCTATGGAACGTTTTTAATGCTTCATTATGGTTAATCAAAATATAACTGGAAGTATCATATAAATGTGAATTTTTGTTTTTAGACATCTCTAACGTTTTATAATAAAGAGAACTTAAAACAACGCTTTTACCAACCCCAGCACTACCTTCAATGAAAAGCACTTTATGTTCTGTTTTGTTTTGAGTATTCATTTTAAAGAATTGTTCTTCTAATTCATATACAACATCTTGGTATAATTCAAACTGTTCAGATGTAAGTTGTTTAAACGGAGATAGTTTGAAAATATCATTATTCTCAATTAAAAATAGATCCTTATTAACAATCTGTTCAGTATCTTTCAAGGTTTTCCAGATTGCTTCAAAAACTTCATCATTATAAAAGCTTTTTTCATAGTAGTTATGCACAACTGAAGATACAGTTTGACTAACATTTCTTAACGTGTAACGTTCATCACCTAAGAAATAATTAATTAACTTTGTTTCCAAATTATATGTAGCAGATTGATTAAATTTTTCATGTTTAATCAGTGTTACGTGCTTAAAATCATGTCTGTTTTTAACATTAGAAGTATTATTCCTATTTAGTCTATGGTTGTGTAATCTATTAAAAGCATTTACTGTTTCACCAATATAAGCTTCTTTCTCCTTATGTAGGATATATATAATAGGGTAGTCATTAAAAACATTATAATCCGTTTTAATTTTATCAATTTCTTCTTTTGTGAAAGGGATAGTTTTAATCGTTAATCCTTCCATGAATATACCTCCTATTTTTAAAGACCAATGTCTTAGATTCAAAGTGGAAAACTTTACTGCTAAATCTTGCTTAAATAATATGGCATTGAAATACTTAGAAAAAGGTTTTAAAATTATAGAATTTCACTTTAATTGTATAATTTAAAAAATAAATATACAACTTATGTATTATTTATTGGTACAATATAAAATGGCATCTATATTGAGTAATTGATATCTTTGGATATTATGTTTATACAAGAAATATAACTGTTTAATAGAAAATAAATGGATTAAACCTTAATTGAGCTGAAGAAAAATTCTAATTCAGATTCTAATTATGGGAGTTAATTACCATATAAAATTCCAAAGTATGTATTAATTTGTAAAAAATTATCTATTTTAGATTGAAGGTTTAGTATAATAATACTAATGTTTTTTATTTGGGGGTTTGTACAAATTGTTTATTGAAGGAATGGTTGAATATCGGCCAGGCATTGATGCGGAGCGTTACGTTTGGAAGAAAGTAAAATCAGCATTCATTGAACGTGAAAGTTTTGGTTTTTTACATTTTCCAATGTTCAAGGAAAATCATGCTAGTAAAAGAGAAATAGATATCTTATTAGTTGATCGTGACATTGGTGTAACTGTAATTGAAGTAAAAGGAATAAATATAAAACAAATTGAGGGAATACAGGGTCATATATGGCACTTTACCAAAGATTATTATGCATCTAAAGGCGAGCCTTTTAACCAAGCGGAGCAACAATTAAATATGTTGTGTGATGATATTGAAAAAAAGGACAGTCTGAATCGAGCGTTTTCTAAGCGAGCGGTAGTAGCCTTACCTTATATTACGAGTGAACAGTGGATAGAACGTGGTTTTAATCAATTGTTAAATATGCCCTTTATTTTGTTTAAAGATGACCTTGAACAAGGGACCTGGGTTCAAAAACTTGAGCGTATGAATATATATAAAGCAAGATTGGATTTACAGGATTCTCAATGGGATGCATTAAAAAAACATTTTTATATTAGAAATTTGGCAAGGGAAAAAACAGATGAAATAAAAAGCGAAAAACAAAAACGATTCTCTAATTTATATGTTTTTACTAGTGAGGAGCAATTTCACAAAGAGAAAGAGGAAATCGACAAATTATTAAAGGAAGGCCTAAAAATCTATATCTTTAGTACGTTTTCTATTTCTACGAGTTGGCTTGTATTGCAAAAGGATTTTTGTGATGAATTTCAACTTCAAGTTTTTCAAACAAAAGAGACACTCCTTTCAGTGGATACAAGAATTATCCAAGACGGAGAGGTAGAGGCATCCTTCTTAAAGAATATATTGTCTCCGACGTTCCCAGAGTTTAATTTGGGTCAGTATATAGCAGTTCATACGCCGCATACTGATAACTTAATGATTACAGCAGGTGCGGGAACAGGAAAAACATACGTTATGATTGATCGTATTTTTTATCTGTTAGAAAAGGTAGGCATCACACTTAAAGACATCATAATGGTTACTTTTACAAATGCGTCTACTAATGAAATGAAGGAGCGTTTGCAAAAGAAATTATTAAGCATGTTTAAATTGACAGGGAAAACAAAGTATCTTTACTTTGCAGAGGAAGTAAAAAATATACAGATTAGCACAATTCATGCGTTTTCTAAATCTATTTTAACTCAATTAGCACATGAAATTGGTTTTGGTAGAAACTTAAAGGTAAGAAGTTTTATTAAAACGAAGAGTGACATCCTTGAAAAGCTTGCTAACGAGTTTTTCCAAAAACATTCTGCGAAAGCTTTAGTCGATTTAAATTTAAAGTTTTATGAAGTTACAAAAATGATGAAGAGTTTCTGGGATGAAATGGAGAAGAAGGGTTTAACTAGACAAGAAATTGAGTCAATTGATTGGGGTACGGTAGTAACAGAAGAGCATCAGGTTCTTAAGGATCTTTTTCAATATGTATTCAAGCAATGTGAAGGTTTATTAGAAGCACAAAAAAAGAAAGAAAATGCGATTGATACAGGGGATATGGTCCGAAAACTAAAATTATTTACACAAGGTGATACACTCAAACAACTTCAAACTGAAAAATATCTATTTGTCGATGAATTTCAAGATAGTGATAATACACAAATTGAACTAGTGGCTAGTCTACAAAATCAATTAACATATCATCTTTTTGTAGTTGGGGATATTAAGCAATCGATTTATCGTTTCCGTGGTGCAGATTACACGTCCTTTAAAAGATTAGCAGAGAGGGTGAATTCATCATTTACGCCTGTTGCTTTAAATCAAAACTATCGAACAACTAGCAGTTTATTAGAAAAGCTAGATAAGGTATTTTCTGTTTGGGGACAGAAGTGCTGGGGCCCAAAAGGTAAAGAGTGTTTGCTTCCTTATACGGAGGATGATCGTTTGAAGGGGATGAAGATAACTGAACCAACAATAGGGGAGTTCCTTTATCCTAATACAAATAAGGATAATGTAGAAGAAGAAACAGTTCGTCAAATTTTAGAATCTGTGGATATAGCAAAGCAGTTATCAGATGATGAAAATAAAAGAATCGCCCTTGTGGTACGTACGAATAAACAAGCTCTTGAAGTACGAGAGTGGTGTGAAAAAGCAGGAATAGGGACTGTACAAAATTTAGATGGTACGTTTTATAAATCAGATGCAGTCATACATTTTAAAATGATGTTAGATGCTCTGTTGTATCCAGGTGAGGCAAAGCATGTCGTTAATTTTCTACAATCACCTTATTTTAGATATGCAATTCCAACTAAACTACTTATTCCCTTAAAAGGTGATAGTGAGAAAATTATAAAGTTTTTGCAATTGCATATGGGAAATGACTTTACACAGTATCTTGATGAGCTAAAAAGATTACCTGTTATGGCTGTTATACAGAAGATTATCTCTGAAAAGGGATTACTACAAAATATTTCATCCTATTATGAAGTGAAGTATGGAGATGACCCAGACATAGATGAGTCTATAAAACAACTAGAGATTGAGATAGCTGTAAAACAGTATGAGAAAAATTTATATCATTTAATGAACACCATTCAAAAGCAGTTTGATTCCATGAGTGGTACGCTTTGGAACATACATGAATGGTTAACCTTACAAATTCGCGTAAATCGTAATGAAAATGAACCAATGATTGAAACGAAATTAGGAGTTGTAGAAATTACGACTGTTCATCGCTCGAAAGGCCTAGAGTACCATACTGTTATTATGCCTAAACTGAACCACTCATTTAGTAATAAACAAGCCTCTTTTTACATACAAGATGAAAAAGAGATGGGTGACGATAAACGGACTGTTGGTTGGAAAGCTAAAGATATTAAAAATAATTATTTTGCTACACTTCAAAATTATGAAAGTTTTGAAGTAGAAAGAGAAGAAACTCGATTATTGTATGTAGCGATGACACGTGCGAAAAAGAGACTAATTTTAATGATGCCTGAAAAAACAAGTGAAAATACATGGGGTAATTTACTAGGACGAGCTTTTAATGAGGTGAATCATGAACGTTGATGTATATACATATGATGATCCCAAACGTTGGAGAAATCATTCAAAATATAACAAGATAAAAAATGCTATTCATATATGTGCTACAAAAAATATGAAGGACGGTATTATAGAGGCTTATCAAAATAAAGAAGAACGAGAGTTTTGTTATGTGTTTACAATTCGCGAAATTATTGATGAATTATTAACAAGATGGAATTTACCTGAAGAGCAGTTAAAACAATATTTAAAGCTTTCTCGGGTTATCAATGAGCTTAGCACGGATAACGCAGAATTAAAAAATGCATTTAAAAATAATCGTCCTGATCTTCTTGAAACGATTCGATTTCTAACGTATACCGGCGTGAAGCCTATTGATTTAACTACAATAAATCTAGAAAGTAATACGCTAACAGATAAGGAAAAGCTCTTTCAACAAATTTGGTTTGAAGTAGAGGAAAAAGATACTACCTATAAAAATATTCGAAATAAGCTTCGTAAGGGATGGGCAATAGAAGAAATCAAAGAGAAAATCAACAAGCTTTTAAAGGAAAGTGAAAGGCCGGCCCTAGATGTTGGGATGAATCAGCTTGTCTTACATGGATTTTACTTCATTACACCTGAGCAGCAGATTTTTCTACAAGCTCTCAGGAAGGCAGGATTTTCTATTACATTCTTTAATTTTTATGATCCTCGTTTTCCAGCAACCTTTGATTTTATAAAAGGCTTTATTTCTAAAGAATATCAGTGGACTGATAATTGGCAAATTGAAAGTAATCGAGAAAACAAGGAAGAGTCCCTCGGCACTGAATTTCTAAGTGCATTTGAAGGAGAGAATGCACCGGGGGGAACCCTTAAAAAAGAAGTTATTCGTTATAAATCCTTTTTTGATTTTTTAAATGATGTAATTGTTCCTAATTATCCGATTGGTGAGACAGAGGATGATGAGGATAAAAACAAGGATAAAGTACAAATTATTGCAACCAATGCTGATATGTTGAATGAGATTCTTGTTCAATATTATCCGAATAAATTTGCGGAAAACAGAAACTTTTTACAATATCCGATTGGTCAATTCATTAGTAAGATCCATCAGATGATTGATGAAAATACATTGATTTTAAATGAAGATATTTTAATTTCAGCGTTTTCATCAGGGTGGTTATATAACCCTATTAATAAGAAAAACGCTAGAGATTACACATACTTGCTAAAGCAACTGTTACCGTTCTTCGGTAATTGTCATACAATTCATGAGGATTGGTTACCGAGGTTTTCTGATTTAATGAAGCATTACAAAGAAATATTACCAGCCTTTGAAGGACCAGATGATGATAGGGTTGTAACGAGTGTGCGTAGTCCCTTTTCTAAATTTGCTCATTTTTCACTAAGCAAGAAGCAAGTTGAAGAAGTTCACTATTTTGTGAAGCAACTTGTTTTCATTGCGGAAGAATTGTTTGATATAGAAGCAAAGGAAGCTTCTATAAGTGAGCATTTTAATAAATTGTTAGCGATATTAGATAAACATAATCCAATGCAGCATTCTAAATTACTTCAAGATGAAACGGATATTATTCATTCATTGAATGAAAAATTAAAGAAAATTCAGGATGATAATTTCTTTCTATATGATGATGTTGGGGAAGCCATCAATGTTTATTTGAGTGGGAAATTATCAAACACAGATGAAGCCTTTATAAAACCATTTATTGAGGTTGATGGGGAAGCTTTTAAACAAAATATTAATACCTTTTATCTAACAGGGCTAGATGAAAAAGGTCTACCTCTTGATGAATTCAGTACACCATGGCCATTACAGGAGGTTACGTTTGAAAAACTCTCCATTCGTCATGAAGTACTTGAATTACATACATTGAGAAACCAATCTATCAAGCAAATCTCAAGGTATTTACTATTTATTGCTTTGGAATTTTTATTGGATAAAAATACTGAACTGTCTTGGATGCAAAATTTTTTAGATAAGGAAGATCTGCAACCTGCTGTGTATGTCCATCAACTAGGATTAAAAGTAATAGATTATAAGGAGAAGGCAAATCACCTTGTAGTGAAAACACGTCCTAATCCAGTTGATTTTGAAGACATAGCGGTAGATATAAATGATGGGGATTTAACAGAACTAACATTTACAGATTTTCTAATAGAATATAACCAATGTAAAAGGAGATTTTACTTTAGTTATATCCTAGGTCATTCACCTGTTTTTACTGATGAATTTATTCATCAATTTATGTTTACGGAATTAATTCGATTGGTCAAGCGTAGTACCACTTTAGCGGATGAAAAGGTTATTAAAACGGTAAGTGAATTATTCCCTCATTGGACGAACTATAAAAAAGAAGTAATGGCCGAAACGTTTATAAAAATTGCGAGGCAAGATGAAGAGCTAGAGCCAGTTAGTGGAAATATTAGTATCAGTAAAGCAAGGAAGAATTTTCAGCTTCCAGGTCTTACAAATGCTAAAAGAAATGAATGGATAGAAGAAACTGTTAAGAATAAGCCTTCCTTGTTGATTGAGATGAAGGAAGATGTAATGAATGAGAATATATTCCATGCTAAACCAGGAGAAAATTGTCGTTACTGCCCTCATGTAGATATTTGTAGTGAAGGACGACATTTGATCGGTTAGGAGGGAACAGGATGAATAATATTTGGAGGCAAATAGCTACTAACTGGAGAACATTTGAAAACGAAAGTGATTCAGAAGGTTTGATAGAAGAACTAACAAATGATGCATTGAATATGGTTCTAGTAGAAGACTCCTTTAAAAGTGCATTGGAATACTTAGATGAAGAAGAAAATGATGATGACGACGATGATTGGCCGTAATATGATAAGAGAGGTGTAGGAGAAGGGGAGAAACTCCCCTTTGTATGTGTATGGAAAATAAACTTGAGAGTACTGAACTAATATTAACTAAGCAACAACAGGATATAGTTGATTACACAGGGAATGAAATTTTGATTAGAGGGATTGCTGGTAGTGGAAAGACGCTTGTTTTATTAAAAAAAGCGAAGCAAACAGCACTGAAATATCCAAATGAGAAGGTTGTAATATTCACTTACGCGGGATCTCTTTCGAATGCAACTAAATTTTTAATTGAGAAGTACAACCTTCCTAACTTAGAAGTGAAAACATTTCATTCATGGGCGTTTGGTGCATATTGTAAGATTATGAAGAAGAAGCCTATTATGACACAAAAGTATAAACAGGAAGAATTTTTAAAAGAGGCTATAAAAGGCTTAGCAAGTCTTGACCACCGCTTTGTAAAAAATGACGATTATTTCGATTTCCTAAAGGATGAAATACAATGGATTAAAGGAAAAAACATCACTACTTTAAGTGATTATTTGAAAGTAGATCGAAGAGGGCGCGGTACCAATACACGTGTTACCATGAATGATCGTGAGATAATTTATCAAGTCTTTGATCAATATAATAAGAAGAAAAACTATTTACTTGATTTTGATGATTTAGCTGTTGTTCTCATGAAGAATCCGGCTATATTTCCAGATTCCATTAAATATGATCACATTTTTATTGACGAGGCTCAAGATTTACAACAGGTTCAACTGCAAGCATTAAAGCAGATTGCTAGAAAATCATTTATTGTTGCTGCTGACAAGGGACAAAAAATATATAAAACATCCTTTACATGGAAAGAGATTGGTTTGAATGTCACGGGTAATCGTACGAAAATATTAAAGGAATCCTACCGTTCGACAAAACAAATTATTCAATTAGCAGCAAGTCTCCAACAAAATGATATGATTATTCTCGATGAGGAATACGTTATTCCAAATTTACCGGAGAGGGAAGGTCCTATTCCGTATTTAATGAATTGTAAAAATGCTGAATCTCAAGATAGAGAAGTTATTAAATCAGTAAAACAAATTATTGAACAAGCACCCAATTGTACAATTGGTATTTTATATCGTGAGGGATCTTCAAGAAACTCAGCAAAATTTAGAATGCAACGTGCATTAAACGATGCTGGGATTCCTTCAGAAGATATTAGGGAGAAGGGAAATCCACACACTCCTGGTGTAAAACTTTGTACCTTCCACTCAGCGAAAGGTCTAGAGTTTGATTTTGTATATATTATTGATTTAATTGAACCTACTAGAATACCAGATGAGGATAAAGAAGAGAATTATTGGGAAATTGAAAGACGTTTGCTGTACGTTTCCATAACACGTGCTTGTAGACATTTACAATTATTTACTTATGGTGATACGTTAAGGTTGGTTAAGGAATTAGATTCAGATTTCTATAAAAGTTTCAATCTATAGAAGGAAAAAGGGAAATAAAAAACTTATAAGAAGGATAGAAACATTCTATCCTTCTTATTTTTGAATAAAAAGTAGCATTTTATCTAATTAAAAATGGTAAAGTTCGGTAGTTAAAATTTAAAAAATGTACTAATATCAAGATTCGCTTAATCCTCAAAGCAAAATGAAATTATTACCTTTCTAGCTGTAGATATACTCCATTATCAAATATTTCTTTTTTGATAAATCCAGCTTTGATAAACATTTGTTCTACTTTATTACTAATAGGATTATCATTTAAAATCATGGCTGATATATTTTCTCTATAATTTTCTCTATAGTGGTTAACAAATTTAGTTAATGCAGTTGATCCATAGCCACTGTTAGGTAAGAATATAATGATATCTAACTCTATTTCGTTTGATTCTGTTGGAGTAAGTATGATATCTCCAACATGTGTTGCATCATCTAATATAATTTCATAGCAAATTGCATTTTCTGAACATCTAGGAATGAGTATACCAGCAAGTAATTGTTCTCTTATTTTTAAGATAGCGTCAGCAGTAAAATACTCTTTACCAAAAGCATATACATTTTCTTCGAGTACATCAAGAATCTGGGGCGTAAACAATGGCGTGTTGTTGATTTTAAGTTGCATAATTAAGTAAGAGCCTCCCTTAAATTTTAAATACTGTTAAATAAAACTATAAATTGAACAATTATACTGGTTTCTTTAGAATAATATAACATGTTATGGCGTGTTAAATGTATAATTAAATGGTAAAAAAGATTTCATAACATATTTCTTTTTTATGTGGCACCATGCATTGTTTTTATAAGAATTAAATCTTAATACCCATTTAATATGTTTATTTGATATCAATTATGTAGGTGGAAAAAGTAAGTTGTTTTCGAGAAAATTATTTAATTCTCGTAATAAATAACGAATAGAAGCTAATTGAAACTTTTTTATAAATTACTATAAAATTTCACACTAATTTAGTTGGATTTTATGCTAATTTATTTATCTATTGATTCAGGTTTAGTCACTAAATAAAATAAAATTACATTGTATATTCACTGTTCTAAGAAATATAAATATGTAATGTAAAACACAATATAAAAAATCAACATGGTTTAAATGTTAAAGGGGAATATATAAAAGGGATTTAGTAAGAAAATATTATAATTTTAGTTGTAAGGAGAGGAAAGAATTCTATGAATGAAATTGAAATTAAAATGTTTCCAGCATCATATGGAGATAGTTTTTTAGTAACGTGTAAAGGTAAAAAAAATACACATATACTTATTGATATGGGATTTATGTCTACCTACAATAATTCCATTAAACAAGAATTAAAAGCGATTAAAGAGATCAATAAAGAAGAGATTGATTTATTAATTTTTACTCATGTAGATGAAGATCATATACTTGGTGGAATAAAATTTTTCCGAGAAAATGGTAATTTTAATGACCCTCAAATTGTTGCAATTAAAGAGATTTGGTACAACAGTTATAAGCATCTTCAATTTAATAAAAGGCAGGAAGATAAATCACTTAGTAATGAGGAACAGAAACTAACCTCTGTACTAAAAACCATTGTCGAACGGGGACATGCTAGAGAAAAAGGGGTTAGAACTGTTTCTGGTATAAGTATAGGACAAGCTTTTACACTTTCAGCTCTTCTACATGAAAATGGATATGATGATATATGGAATAAATCTTATAATAATAATGTTGTTAAATTAGAAACCGAATTTGATGATAAAACATTAAAATCGCATTATATAAATGAAGAGGTGAAGATAATAATCTTATCACCAAGTCAAGAGAAACTAGAAATATTAGATGAAAAATGGGAAGAATATTTAATTAAAAGGGGATGTTCAAATATTAATAATGGTAATGAGTTAATGGATAGTGCATTCGAAGTTTACATGGCGAATTTACAGGTGAAAAAGAAGAAACGTAGTGTTAATCCAATTTCTATTGGAGCACAGGAGAATATTAAAGATATAGCTGAACAACCTTTTGATTCTGACACCGCTGAGATAAATGGAAGTTCTATAGCTTTCATATTAGAGTTTTATGGAAAGCGTCTGCTTTTTCTAGGAGACTCACATTCATCAGTAATAGAACAAAGTTTAAAGAAAGTGCTCGAGACAAGTGGGGAAAAGAAACTGCGATTTGATGCAGTAAAAATCTCGCATCATGGTAGTAAACACAATACAAGTCCAGATTTATTAAAAATGATTGAATCAGAAAAGTACATAATCTCCACCAATGGGAGGGGAAAGAACTTTAGTCACCCTGATGTAGAAACCATCTATAGAATAATTGCATTTAATACCTTAGAAAAAACAAAAATTATATTTAATTATAAGCCCTTTAATATTTACAATAAGATAAATGTTCAAGGTTTAAAGGAAAAATATAATTATGAACTTAAATACACTAATGATAGCCTATTATCTAAAAAGGAAGAAACAACTAAAATAATTATAAAATAAAAGAGGGAAACTATGTTAGAGATAATTGATAAATTACACATGTTAACCTCCAAGTTATCATGTGGGGAGCAAGGTACTGCTTTTCTAATTGACAAAAATCGTGCTGTAACAGCAAGGCATGCTGTAAAGCAGAATATATTATATCAACATCCGATAAAGCTGGAATTCTATATATCAGAAGGAAACACAATAATTAGGTCCGCACGAGTGATTGATCATGATAAAACACATGATATAGCCATTCTAGAGTTAGATAAGGCAGTAACTCATGTTAACGGGTGGCTACAATGTAGTAGTCGAAAGATTGAAAATGTTGATGATTGGGAAACGGTAGGATTCCCGAGGGATTGGATAACTGAGGGAGAAGGAAGTCGCTATTGTTATATTAAAGGGGATATATTTCTAAGGACTAAAACAGATGCAACAGCTAAATATGATATTCATTTAGCTAGTGATTATATAAAAGAAGAGTGGCCCCATGGTTTTGGAGGGTTATCGGGTGCGCCGTTAATTGTTAACGGTGATATAGTAGGCGTTATAATTGATGAAGAATATAGTGCTATTAAGTCGCCGCTGAAGGCTGTAAGCATAGAGAAGTCTATAGATATTTTTACACGTAATAACATAAGTGTACTTAATGATTCAGCAAATCAGCCATTAAGAATGAAACATCTACTTAGTGAAAGGATGGAATTACAACAAAATACGTGCAAGGAGCTATTCCAGAATTTTGAATACTATGTTTCCCCTCCTTTGTCGGAATTAAGCATATCAGTTAATTCCTATCATTTAAAATATGATGGAGGAGGTACCCATAGAATTAAAGAATTAGCAAAGCATCTAGGTGAAATGTTAATTAAGTATGCTTGTACACTAAGTGATATAAATAAATTAAATAATTCATTAACAGTTAAAAATCTTGAAATTATAAAAGAAAAAACAGATAAATGTATCTCTAGAATAAAAAGTCAAGGGGAATTAGGTCCTCTAATGCTTTGGATGTTATTAGAAGGAGTATTAGGTTTACCTAGAGTATACACAAGAGCAAACTTGTATGACTTAGAACCATTAAATCAAGTTCATGTTGGAATTAATAATGATAATAAATTTTCTTTATACTTTGGGGATGGGAGATTAAAAGATTCATTTGATTTGGCTATTCAAGAAGTTATAGAATCATTAACGGGCTCATTTGATTCAAAATCCCCTTCTTTAGATGCGCAGGATAGCATGTATCTTTTGGATAACTATGCTTTTGATTGTATTGATTCTTGTCGTTTAAAAGATTTACTAGATCCCTTCACTAAGCCACATGAACGGGATTGGACTAAAGTAGCTTGGGAAGTAACAATTTTTACTGGTTATAATTCTAGTACTTTATCAAATCTAGCAAAACGAAATTTATCTAAAGAGGAGCTTGAGCAGGTTTTACGTCATTCCTATGAGCGGGAATATAGAGCAAATCTTTTAAAAATATATGATTTAATAAAGGAAAATATACATATTAATCAGTTGAAAATCCATTGGTTTATGTTACCTTTTAATACAGTTGAAGAACTTGAGAATCTAGTATTAGAGGAGATAAGGAGGGGAATATAAAGTTGGGTATACAAGATATTATTAAGTCAATTGAATCTGCAGACATTATTCCACAATTATTAATTAAAATAAAGAAAATGGAGATACAAAAGGATTTATTTTCTCATACAACGGAAACCATTACTCATCAAGAGATAAAACTATTAATTGAGATAGCTAACATTCTTGCTGCCTCTCCTGAGATAGAACATAAAAAAGAAGCACTACATATAGCAACCTCTCTCCCACTTATTACGGAATTTAAAGGGGTACAACTTACTTCACTCATGATATTAAGAAAGTTGGAAAATTTTCCAGCTATACATCTTCTAGAGGAAAAAAGGAATATTTCGGAGTATAGAAATGGATTAAGTGGACTTAGTTTATTTGAGGCTTATTTCCAGGAAAGTCTTAATACAAGAAATTTCTTTGGGAAAGACTTTGTATTAACAAAATTTCAGAAAAAAGTTTCTAATTTAGTTTCTGAGTTTAAAAACTTGAGCATTTCAGCCCCTACTTCTGCAGGAAAATCCTTTATCTTTTTAAAAGTAATACTTAACTTGATTTATGAAGAGAAAGGAGCTACAGCTATATATATCGTTCCTACAAGGGCGCTCATAAGACAAGTAATGAATGATTTTTTGGAGAATATTAAACAATTTAATTTAGAAGATATATATATTGGTTGCTCTTCTGAAATAAGTAGTTTATTAGGTCGTACGGGTAAATCAAATATTTTAGTGTTGACACAGGAAAGACTATATCAACTGTGTACTAAAGAAAATGTGAAAACATTAAATACAAAAATAATAGTTGTAGATGAGGCACATAATATTGAAAGTGGTGGAAGAGGAGTATTACTTGAAGGAGCTCTTAAGTATGCACAGATTTTATGGCCACAAGTTCGTTTGTTGTTTTCAAGTCCATTAGTTAGTAATCCAGAGAAGTTATTAAGTACATTTAAACTAGAAGATTCTTGCCCAGAAAAAGATTTGTTTCCTTTGGTTAGACAGAACATTATTGAAGTTCAAAGAACTTCAAAAAAACTTATAGTTAGTTCAGATTTTAAAAAAAATAAGTTTGAGATCGCACGAATTTCCTATGTGAATAATGGTAGTTCTAGAGCGAAAATTTTGGCTAATGTAGTAATTGAATTGTGGAATGAGCAAACATCAATTATTTATGCTAGTGAGCCGATGCTATCTTCAAATGTAGCTCGTGAATTATTTAATAGTGGGAAGTTTCCGCAATTAAATGATGAAAGATTAGATGAATTTGCTGATTTTATCGAGGAGTACATTTCTGAAAGGTACGAATTATCTGAATTTATAAGGTGTGGAATAGCCTTTCATTTTAGTGCTTTGCCACCTATTGTTCGAGCTGGAATTGAAGATTTATTTAAATGTGGTGCGTTAAAAATTATTAGTTGTACATCTACCTTACTTGAAGGGATAAATATGCCCGCGAAAAATATTTTTACATATAAACCAAATAAGGGGAAAAATACACCTATTGATAGACTGAACTTTTGGAATTTAGTAGGTCGTGCTGGTAGAATGGGGACTGACTTTGCCGGAAATATAATTTGTATAGACCCTAATAAATGGGATGAAAACCCATTAGAAGGAGAAGTATTGCAACAGGTAATTCCTGCATCTGAGAAAAAACTTGTAGATAAAGATGAAAGTGAAAAGTTAAAGGAATACATCGCCAATAGAGATAAACCATCAGGGATTGATGATTATAATGAACAACTGGCGAGTATGATTATTAGAGAAAAGATACGAGGAGAACAATTAGTTAATTCAATATATATGAGTCAGGAAAATATACAAGTTTTAAAAGAAATAGACGAAATCACAGAAACAATATTAAATGAATTTACTGCTCCAATTGAATTATTAGAACTTAATCCAGGAATAGACCCTGATCGTATTAATGATTTATGGAAGTTCTTTATGCAAAATGAAGAGTTATATAAGCAGTTAATACCTCGGTTTCCTTATGAAGAGGAAGGTTATCAAAGGCTTAGGTTAATGATAAAAATAATAAAGAAAGTTTTTCTATTCAATGAAGATTGGTCTGAAAAGTTTATAGAAAAAATTACTGCTGTAAGTCATAATTGGATGATTGGTGCACCACTATCTAAAATAATATTTTATAATAAAACAGTATTGCAAAAGGAACCAAAGAAAATTACAAGTTATGTGAAAGAACAAATAGATTTTCTTAATACCACCATTAGATATAAGTTAGTTAAATATTCACAAGTATACACAGAGGTGTTAAAAGTATTTTTAGATAGAATTGGGAAGAAAGAAGAAGCGAAAAAAGTTGTAAATATATCTGTTTATCTAGAATACGGGGCTTGTTCTGCACCTGCATTAGAGTTTATGGCTATTGGACTTCCAAGAGAAGCTGCAGTCAAGTTGGAAAAATTAATAAACAAAAAACAAAATGCTACTAGTGAATATTATTTAAAGTGGCTTAAAAATTTAGATTTGGACGCATTAAAGATATCAAGTTACTTGAAAAAGCAAATAAAAAATGTTCGAGAAACGCTGTAGATATTCTATTTTTAGGATTTAAAATTTCCGATGAAGTAGTCTTTAAAGAGGAAATCTAAATTAAAAAATTGCGATTCTTTTTATTTAAAATACTAATTAAACAAATCTTAATCGAAACAAAAGCTCATTACATAAGACTCTCCCTGATAATCAAAGAGAGTCTTATGTCTATATTAAGGTCAAGTGTATTAGATTATGAAGCGGATAAGGTAAAGAAATTAAAGAACAAGTAGTAGGCGAATTCATAGAGAGTTCGCTTTTGATTTAATAGTTTACAGACAAAAATTGTAAACAACACCTTCACCAACTTTAGTGTGATAGAACTTCTTGAACAAATCGTCAATCGTTTGTATAGCAAATGTTTGTAACTCTTTCTTTACACGTTTCCCTTTACGTTTTGAAACTGTTCTTTCATTATTATTATTATTATTATTATTATTATTAGTTGTCATACAAAAAATTTCGTTTTTGAAAATGAGATGATAGACGTATAACTGTCGTCTTAGCTAACCGCCCCCGGTTTAGACGGCAACTGCGCCCTCTGCACCAAGTCAGTTACCATATCAAACGTTAATCTGATGAGGCTTACGACCAATGTATGACCTCGGAGAGGCTCGAACCAGCGACCGCCACCCTGTCAAGGGAACTTCCCAGTGGACTGTAGAGGCTTAGGGTCAGTAAAACCTATATGTATCAAGGCTCTCAAGTTATTATCCTCATTGAGAACCACTTCAGTTAGAGTTTCTTACGGAAAATACTAAAGTAGTTTTAATATTTAGTCAACCCTCTTTTGCTACGACCTCCCACAGGCTATCTATCTTGGTACAACTGGGGAGGTAAGTTGATGGATGGTAGACCACAGAGGTAGCTCTCTCTCTAGGTACTACTACAGTGAACAGTCACTATCGTTCTAGAAGATACCACTACAGGGTTAACTCTTCAACCCCCACCTCGATGAGATCCCTTTTAGCTATCTTCCTGTTAGAATGAATGGCCATTCACCTCAGTAGCTTTCCTTATAGTCTGCTACCTCAATAGGTACTTCTACACAGTGTATACAATCATGCATAAACGAGTAGGTAAACCCTATAGATAAAGCATTCCTGTCTCATAAGTATGCAACGAGATAGCATGAATCCTATGCAGATAAATATACAGATGATACCTATAAGGGGTACGCAACTCCTTGTGGCTCTAGGGGTAAAGGCTTGTCGGACGGTCTCTAGAGAAGTTCCTATAAGCTATGTTATGTTAACAAGATAGTCATTACCTCCTCAGTCAATCACCTACAGAGACAGACAATCTAGAATGCCCTGTAAGGCTTCTGACGAAACTTAGCTGAATAGCAGACTATAACTTCTTGTGCAGGATAATATAGAGCCTCTGAGGAGTGTACTAGTCGATTTACCTATCAGGATAACTCCCTTGTCTACCTCGTGTATGCGTGTGAGTGCGCCTACGTGGGGGAATCCCCTCCAGTATTATCGTATAGGGGGTGTGTACCTACGTCGGTTGTTAACAAACGTAGACGAAATATATTAGAAATTTTTCTCCCAAAAGTTTTCCTATTGAGACTGCTACCTCATTAGATTTACCTAGTACATTATGTACCAATTAGTTTTCCATAGAGTCCGCCAGTTGTAGTATTACCTACGAGCGGTACCTCAGGAGATCGGCTACCTCGGTATTGGAGCTGGTAAGCGACATACCATTAGGATATGCCTATCAGAGATTTTTATAAAATATATTTTCTGAAGGTTGCATCCCTTGAGCTGGCTTACACAGTACGTAACTCAGGAGACCGCCACCTTAGTAGATCACCACTTTTAGCCGACACTAATCGGTATCACCTAGCAGTTTATCTCACCTAGTTAACTTGATAGATGAGATATAGTAGTAACATGTAGCATTCATCTTCTAAGTTACCTGTTTAACGTCCTCAAGCGTTAATATCTAGTGGTGAAATACATTGAGATTATCCTAAAATAGCGCGAATCTCGTACTCTATCTAAAAAGAGATTACTAGATAGGTAAAACTAATAGTTCACCTAATAGAAATAATCACTAGAGAAAGAAAAAAAGGACTCTAGAGAATAACCTATCAAGTATATCCTATCTCGGTAACGAGAAAGAATAACCCTGATAGAATAATCTAAGAGTTGCTACCTCAGTAGGTATTGTATTTAATGATTTTAAAAAAAGGACTCCTAGAGCTGGGACAATAGAGGTTATTCTTTAAAGGCTTTTCTATCTCGTTACCGAGAAGGCAGATCCTTAAAGCTATTCTCTATAGGTTGTCCTTCTCAGTCCTTTATTTTTGTTTTGAGAAGTTAGTAACTATGAGGTAGCCTATTAGTTTCTTCTCTATAGTTTACTATATCTAGGTTATTGCAGATTATCTGCATGGCTAATACTATAAGGAAGTCTAACGGAGATAGCCAATTATAGGGTGTCTCCTTTTTGTTGTGCCTTTGGAGAGATAGCTTAGTAGGGTTTCTATAAGAATAAAGAAGGGTTTTACATGGTGAAACAGGGTTTAGCCTTAGAGCCACAAGGGATTGAGCCGATTTTTATCGACGCATTTTTTTTACGTATTTGGGAGAATCGACGCATTTTTTTACACTTTTTGTTGTGTCTTTGGAGAGGTAGCCGAGTAGGTACACAGATACAGAGAAACCCGACATTGAAAATGGCTGTATACCTTGGGAGAGTAAGGGTGAAGGCGCTTTTGATAGGGCCGGTTTCATACACCAAAATTGGATGAGCCTTGGAGGTACTACTGTATAGGGGAAACAAAGTAGGTCATGGTGTAACTACTATATTGTAAGCCAACAAAAGAGATAGCGCGGGAAGGGTACTACAGTATAGGGAAACAAATGGGTAACGCTTTGTCTCCTAAATTTGTAAGCCAACAAAAGAGATACACTACGCATTATCTACTTCATTAGTACAAGGAGTTAGTCCTATTTTATTTACCCATACAAGCATAAACTTTTATGCTACTTAAGGAGGAAAACAAATGAATAGAGAAGCAAACAAGCGCACACTAGAAAGATTCAACGCCTACCGAGATAGCAACGGAGTTACTTTTCAATTTTTATCTAAACAGGTCGGTCTCCATTATAACAATATATCTAAGTGGAGAGCGAATAAGATGCAGTTTAGCCTAGATACATTGAGACGGATAGAAGCCTACATTGATGCTAAGGAGGGAAAATAAATGTTACTAACAGAAAAGGTTGCTAAGGATTTTCTACACGAGAACGGATATGAAGTACTAACACCAGCTCAGATGGATTCTCGAAAAAATTACGCCGAGAAGAAATCTAAACAAGACAAGCACCACCACAGTAGAATGATACTAGAAAGATATGATGCTATTAAGGAAAACTTAACGTTACAACAACATGGGTTACTACTCTACTTAGCAACTTGTATGAGTATCGGCCATGATGGAATCTTGTGTGATAGCCGAGGAGATCGCATAAGTGTTAAAAGTCTAGTTAATAAACTAGGAAAAACTCGTTCTCAGATTAACAAAGTGTTAGCCGAGTTAGAATCCAATGGAGTTATCAAACGAGTGACAGAGGGGAAAACAACGTATGTAGATATGACTGATGCGGTTTACATTTGTGGCAAACTAGAAGGTAAATACAATACAGTGAAGCTATTTAAGACTCATTTACACGAGAAGGCGAAGGACTTACCGTTGAATGCTTTAGGATTATTCGCTCTGTTGCTAACTCATATGAACTGGAAGACGAATCTAATTGTAGAGAACCCCAACGAGCAGGACACAAAGAAGCTTGTACTACTGAAGCGAGCTCATTTGGTTGGTCTATTAGGACTATCAAAGCCTACTGTAAACAAACTTATGACAGAATTGAACCGAGCTAGGTTGATTGTAGAGGTGAAGACTATAACGGAGGCTATCTGTTTAGATCCTAAGGCTGTTAGTAGACAAGCTGAGAAGATTACACTCGAAGACCTTCTTGATAGCATCGAGGAGGCTTCTCTTTCTATTAGTAACTTCAAGAAGTAACCCCTAACCTATTGTCTTCATAGGCTCGCCTCTGAGCCAATCTTAATAACAAAACAAGGAGGAAAATTAAATGATCTACACTAAACAGTTTACTTTAGAGTTATTAGCCGAAATGAAATACATTGGAAATCCAATTACCGAGGTGGTACTAATGAGAGACCGTCCTCACCTGTACAACTCAATGAGATGCTACTTTAAGAGCTTCGAGGATGCACTAGCTCAGATACAACCATTTGAGCCAACTCCTTATATGGTAAGCAAACGAGACAAACGAACTATTGAGCGTATCGAATTAGCTACTAACTAAGAGGAGGAATGCTAATGAGCAGAATCAAATGGACGAAAGAGTTAGTCATCGAGCATATCCGCGAAAGGGAAGCGATAGGGGAGTCACTAGGAGGTGGATCTATACAGAAAACTAATCGTTCTCTGTATAGTGCTGGCTGCAGACTCTTTGGCAACTGGTCTAGTGCTTGTGAGGAAGCAGGTGTTTTAGTGCCAGCTAACCCTAAAGTAACCAAGGCAGAAGTACTCAAAGTGTTTGAACTACCTCAGGTGGATCAAGTGAGCCGGTCTAATAAGGCATATGAGGACTTCAGAATAATAACTCCAGATTATGAAGAGTATACTAGAAAGCTAGCATGGAGAATGATAGGAACAATCGGATTAGCAGCAGATCCATTTAGTTTCATCCCCGAGAAGACAGGAGTTAACGTGAGAATCTTCAATGATTGGCTAAGAGGAAGCGCAACAATGGGGTACGATGATACGATTACAATAGGTAAATACTTGAGAGAGCTGGCTCAATAGGAGTTGGTTCTCTTTTTGGTATACACTTGTATATACAACTCACACAACTGTTACTATATAGTAGGGAAACAAAAGAGTTGCTTCTTTATCGTTTCCTCCATAGTTTTACTCATTGTATCATCCCCCTCCCAGTACCTAGTGAGAACGGAAACTTACTAGGCACAACCTTAATCTTGTATGTTGCTAGTAAGGTGTATGCCTCCTGAGGGCTAACTCTCTCTTGACTTACTAGCAACATAGAGGGTTAAGCCTCTACCATTTATATAACCTTCTGAGGTGATGTTTTAAGGGGACATCTAATCGGGACTTACTCCTTGTTCTCACGAGCAGGGAGTCCTTTTTAAATAACTAATCGGTACAACTTAGTACCTATATAGATTAACTGATTAGGAGCTGATAGTATATGAGACTATCTCACGAAGAAAAGGAAATTAAGACTTGCTTAAATGAAGCTACACGAGAACGCTACAAGAAGTATAAACAACTCACAGGTTGTTCTAATACTGCATTTGCTAACAAAATCGGTTTTAGTAGATGTACATTCCAAAATTGGTTAGCTAACAAGTTCGACTTTAGTGTAGGAGCTTGTGAGCATATGCAATTCATCATGGGTTGTATCCATGACGAGTTAGCAACAATTAAGTAGCACTAATGAGACGGATAACTGCTGAAGGTATAAAACTACCGGAGGTTACTGTCTCGTAGCTACTACAAAGGGAACAAACTTATATGATCTCCTGAGGGTTATATTCTACTTTGTTTCCTTTGTAATAGTTCAGCTACTGAGTAGCACTTACTACACTATTACCATAAAACTAATTGGCTCATCATAGTAGCCACACAGGAGGAAATATAATATGTCAGATTTAATCTTAGGTCAACATCCACTACTAAAGAAACAATTCATTGATGCTCGTATTCGTGAACTATCAGAGCCACGCTTTGTAGCAGATGCTTTACTGATGACTGTCTCAGCAGATGCACTAGCGGTTAAATTCTTCAAAGACGGAGAGGGTTACAACTCTTACGAAGAAGTACCTGAAGTAGGTGAAGGTTCAGGGTTCAAACGCATTGGCTTATCAGAGGACGCTCGTTTGGAGATGATCCGTAAGTATGGCCTTGAGTTTACGTTCTCTTATGAGATGCAAAAGTGGGGAACTGCTGGACAGTTCGAA
Organism: Bacillus sp. K2I17; assembly: GCF_002209985.1. Lineage (NCBI taxonomy): Bacteria > Bacillati > Bacillota > Bacilli > Caryophanales > Bacillaceae > Bacillus > Bacillus sp. K2I17. The sequence continues at coordinate 26,172 of NZ_NJGF01000029.1, read as the reverse complement.
CGAGCTTTCCGTAAGTTATCTAGCTCAGTAGTAGCTATGGTGAATGGAATGGTTTACGATAAGTTACACGATTCGGCAACTGCTGGGAATGGTAACTTACAGAACAAAACAGATAACTATTGGAATGCCCCTGAGGTAGGAGCTACTGCTGGACAACCTCTACCTCCAAATGGTGCTGACAATATGATCGCTGACATTGTTAACGCTAAGAAGGTAGCTAAGGACAAAGGCTACAAGTTAAACACAATGGTTATCGGTACAGATGTAGAAGCAGCACTACTATCTAGTAAACCTGTTCGTGATGCTCTAAGCAAGAACAACACAGATCTGACTCTGTTTGATGGCTACATTGGAGACTTCTTACAAATTTCAATCATTGTAGATGAGCATTACCCAGCAGATCAAGCTCTACTGTTAGAGCGTAAGATTGTAGGGGAGATTGCTGATGCTGAACCATTACGCTCTACTACGTACAACCAAGAGGAAGACATGACAACTATCGGACGTGTTACTCGTTTCACTACTGCATATGTGACAGACCCTTCAGCGTTATTCCTAATCAAGAATGTCCTCAACTAATTAACCCCCTAAGGAGCTTGCCATCTCGTATGGTGGCTCCTTTTCTTATTTAAACTAACGAGGTGAAACAAATGAAACTAGTAAAGTTTAATTATACAGGTGAGCTAGTGGACTCCTTCTCAGAGGAGGGAAGCGATCTAGTGAAGGATGCTGAGTTGTTCTACACAGGCAACCACAGAGGACGCAACTATACAGTGAAAGACTTACAGGCTTTGGCTAGCTCGTTCAACAAAGAGGATGATGTTCCTATTCAATTAGATCACTCAGAGTCAGCTAGAGACACTGTAGGTTTCCTAGAGAGTGTATCTGTAATAGGTGATAAGCTCTACGGAAAGTTACGTATTGTAGAGGATTCCATTAAGGAACGAGTACGAAAGGGACTAGCTAAAAAGGTGTCTATCTCGTTCTATACAGACTCTAGCGGTAATCCTACGAGAATAAGAGAGGTCTCCCTAGTAGCATTCCCTCAATTGAAAGGAGCTACTTTATTTAGCGAGCAAGCACACTCCCCAAAGTACACTCCTCAAGAGGTGTATGCGTCTTTCTCTATGGTAATGAATGCTATGGAAAAAGAGAAACAAGACTTCCAAGAAGAATACCAACAGTATAAGCGATCACTACGAGTATAAGGAGGCTGATTAGATGAACAAAGTAAAGATTGTTACCCACTCAGGTGGCACGTTAGATGTAACACTAGAGGACGGAAAGTTAGCTGACTTTATCGGCTGGCTCGAGGGGGAAGAGTCTACAGTGTTTCCTATCTCGGTAAATGATAAGAAGACAATCTACCTAACGAGCGTATCTGTAGAGTTATTCTCAGTAAACAAGGAGGAAAAGTAATATGACTAAAAAAGGTGAGAAGCATAGATACTCCTCTCCGGAGGCAAAGGCTAGAGCGTTAGCGAATCTTCCCCAGAAGGGACAAAAGAGGACTTATTCCTCAGAGGAAGCAAAGGAACGCTCTCTAGTTAACCTTAAGAAGCCTGACGGAAGTGGACATTATTACATTCACGGCATCTACTCGAAGAACTTCCGCAATAGTTGGACAGAGGAAGAGCAAGCCTACTATGATGACTTCATGAGCCACTATAAAGAGGAATATTCTCTGAGCAAAATGGATGAGGATATGCTAGATCGCTATCTCGTAGCAATGATTAAGACGAGACGGATTGACTCTGTAGGAATGGAGTATGCTATGAATCGTAGCTCTAGTAAGATGAACTTTGACCAGGAAGCTGTTCGTATGGCCCAAGAGCTGGGACTATCTCGTAGGTATCGACTAAGTAAGGGTAACGTAGAGAACAAGTCAGAGTTTGACGTATCAGTACTCTTTGATGGTATGAACGATAAGCAATAATAACACTAGGGGGAATGCTTATGAAGTACCGTTGTTATGTGAGATGGACACACTCAGGTAGAGAGTATCTCTCGGAGTTTACTACTGAGACCGCTAACCCTGAGGAGTGGCTCATACAGGATATTACCAAGTGTTATAATAAGCAATTCAGATACACTATCGATGGAAGACTAATAGGAGTGGAACTAGAAAGGATGTAATTATCTTGTGAGACCGGACTATTACTACTACAAGCTCATAGGTGCTACTATGCTGATAATCTTTGGAGGCATCGTTATGATGCTCACTCTCATGAGCCTGTAACTATATATAGGAAATAAGATACCGAGAGAGCAATTCTAAGGTGATTAACTTTATCTAGTAGGGTACTAGTAGACTAATCTCTTGAGAATGTGCTGTCTCGGTTTTTTTTGTGAGGTAGCCACTCCGAGGCTGTATCCTTGTATAAAAAATACACGTTCACAACATCGAGGTATTACCCCAGTAGACCAATCTCACATAGGGTATTCCTTTTGTTGGTTGCCAACTCTATAATTATTTATGATAGGTGGTGATAAGATGATACCTATGCTGGAATACAAAGATATTTCAAATCAAACACTAAAAGTAGAGGTTATCTTAGGTTCAATGTACTTTACAATTAAGGATGAATACAGACGTTATGTCCATTGTGTATTCTCAAGCGGAGGATCCCGTGAGTTTGCGAGAATCTTAAATAATGGAGAGGTGGCAGAGGTGTTAGATCGTGGAGGAGATCCATTAAGAATTCGTCCTCTGAAAGGTGATCTCCTCGGTATTGAAATTGAATCGAAGGAAATGGTAAAAGGGTTTGTGTTAGATAAACAGCAAGTTCAAGAGTTATCTGATTGGTTCCAACGAGTGCATAAAATATAATTTCAATTACTGTAATGTTACCCCGAGGAAGAAAGTAAAAGAGCCGACTCAATAAGAGCCAGCTTGAGGGGGAGTGTCCTAGAGTTTTTAGTTTTCCCCCTTAGTTATTATCTTCTCGATCCCACACTCTTAGTTTACCCTTCTCGAATACCATTACTGCAAAGTCGATTTCACCGATTTCCTCTCCGTCACCATCGTAGGTAACGTTTGTGTAGCCATTAGAACTGGTACGCTCTCCTTTTCCTCCTACAAGGTCTGCAACCTCTGAGAGTGTCATCCCTTCCTCTAAAGAGTTGTATTCTTCTTCAGAGATTGTTGAACTGTTGCAAGCACTCAGCAGGATAATGCTGAACAGGAAAACAACTATTCGCTTTTTCATTAGTATTCCTCCTCAGTTAATTCATCTAGATTAAAACTAAGAGTTTTAGGGATTTTGCTTTTTATTGAATATATATGAACAAACGTACAAGAAAAACATACTCATTTTACATTGTATATAACAGTATGATACGTAAAGGAGTTTGGTTGTTCATGTCATCAAAAAATAAAAAATGCTGCAACCCTTGTTACCAACCGTTAGGGAGTGGATTTTCCTCTACTTGTTCCAACAGTTGTCCTCAAGAAGGATGCCGCAATGATCGTATCGTAAGTGATGCAGTCATTCATTCCGATTTGCTCATCATTCGCCAAGACTTTTGTGTGGACGCAACTGTGGGAGTGGCACCACCCCCAGACGGCGTTACGATTCAAGAATTTATTGAAAATACGATTTTTCAATATGCACCAGGTGTTGATCTTCCGACAGCCCCTCTCCGTCTGATGACTGTCATCGCTCAAAATCTCTCCAACAACTTTGTGAATGTAGCAATACAACGTTCCGCCCCCTTAAATACTGATATTCCACCAGTGACATTAGCTAATGCTACAGCTACGCCGAACAGCGAGATAGCTTTGTCTGCTCCTAATGCGAATAGACTCATCGCTTCTGCGGAAGTTCCAAGCCGAGTACGATTCTTTATTACGATTTTTTATCCAACAGATCCGATAATTCCAGGGGACCCTATTTAGCAGAGGAGTTGCAAAACAAGGAACTTCTGCTTACGAGAATTATGTAAATGAGCTGTCTAAAATATTGGCGATTCCCGATAGTGTGTGCTTCTCCTCAGATTAATCTTGTAGGAAATTGAAAAGTTTATTCTTCAGTTTTCTTTGCTCAACAGACATCATCTTTGAGAGAACGCCAAATAAATAACCTTTGAAGTCTTTTCTAATCTTGTTCATCTTTAGAGCAAATACAGATTGTTTGAACGCTGAGATTGCCACCTCAGTTGTATCAACTAAGTCAGGTGCATACTTGCTTGCAGCCAATTTAACTTTATTCCAAATAGCATATATCTCCTTAGCTGTATCAAAGAAGGGGGATACTGTATTGATAAATTCCATAGGTACACATGAGTTAACCAAATAAGATGAATCTAAATCATCCAGTTCAACAGGTGCGCTATTACGTATCTTTAATTCTTTAGAGCTTTTAGTTTTAGTTGTAATGGCTTCGTTCTCGTGAGATGGCTCGTTAAGTTGCTCAGGAGTAGGATCGGTAGCTTCCTTACAAGATGCCAGTTCATGGTGACGCTCGAAAGGATTAATTACACAGAGGAATGATGAGTAGCCACCCTTAACAGGTTTAAACTGTTCAATACGAGTAACGATTCCTAGCTCGCTAAAACGTTTGAGGGCACGCTGAATAGTACGCTTAGAGTATCCTGTTAGATCAGCTAGCGTGTTGTTTTTTAAATATGAAACTCCCACGAACTTACATGAGTAGTTTGATAGCTTTAGAAGTATTACTCGCTCGCTATCTTTTAAGTTATATTCTTTTAGAATAAGATCAATAGTTTTGTCCATCTCAGCTACTGAATCAAATGATATGTATTTTCTGAGTTCCTTCATTAGTATAGTCCTCCATCTTTATAGAAGGAACACCTCTTGAGCTAGTACCAATAAGCATGATACAATAGCAAACAAGAAAGCTCCTTCGAGTTTTCTTCCGAGAGAGAACCCTGTCCGGTCGCCAAACTAGAGCAGGGTTCTCTTTTTATTTGTCTTAAATCTCAAGTGAATTAAGTGGATTAAACTTATCGTTTTGTTCTTTCAAGGCAGTACCCCAAAGAGCAAGATACCTCTCAGTCATTCTTAAATTGCTATGTCTCAGCATTCTTTGGAGAGTGAAAACGTCCATACCGGCCATTAAGCAACGATGAGCAAAAGTGTGACGGAAAGTATGAGCTGATAAGCGAACATCTGAGAAGTTCATTACTTGTTTGAGTCGCTTAAATACGAGTTTGATTCCATTAGGTGTAAGCTGATTACCTTCTCGCGTAGTAAAGACGTACTCAGAGATTTTACCTAGCTCACGTTCTACAAACACCTTGTACTCACAAAGCTCTTTTACAAGCTTCTCTGTGAGAGGGACAGTCTGTTGCTTTCGAGCTTTACCGAATAGGGTTACGGTTTGGTTTACCAAATCCAATTCACTCCAGCGTACATTGATAAGCTCTCCTAATCTCGAGCCAGTTCCTAAAAGGAAAACAATAATAGTGTGATCTCGATAAGCGTAGAAGCTTTTATTTCTTGCTTTGAGTCTTCTATAGTAGCGAAGCATTTGTTTGATATGTTCATCTTGAAAGACCTCAATTTTGACTTCCTCTTTAGCAAGCTTCATTTTACGAATAGGGTTTTCTTTCTCGGTGATAATCTCCTCATGTTGTAAATAGTTAAAGAAAATCTTGAGATGGTGAAGCTTGGTATTTCTAGTTACTACGTTGTTACCTCTTGTCTTTTGGCAATACATGAGGTAGCCCTTAACAGTTGCTTCTCTAATATCTCGTGTATCTATTAGTTCCCTCTCAGAGCAGAACGTTTGGAACTCATGCATGGTAGCCATATAAGATTGAATTGTACGAGGGGACAGATTAGCGAACTCTTTTTCCTCCTTGAAATCCTTCATAGCAAACTTAATTAGCATTTTCTTCTCAGTCCTTTCTCGGTTTTATAGAAACAAAAAAGAGGACTACCCCTGAGCCAGCTGGTTTGCTGACTAGAAGTAGTCCTCTGTTAACTTGTGGTGTCTGATGGAGACCTCCACAGTTTTAGCTTGTGAGAATACCCTCTCAAGCCTTGATACTATTAGGTTTTATGACCCCGGAGAGGCTCGAACTCACGACCTCCACCCTGTCAAGGTGAAGGTTATTTAAATAATCTAGTCTTCTCTTTGTATTATAAACTCCCAAAACTTCTTTAATTCCTCACGCTTTTGAGGAGTCGCATTTATTATATCTTCAAACCATTGATAAAGCTCAGTATCTTGTATGTCTGTAACTTGTCTCATTTCAGTTGTACCGAGGAGGTAATCAATTGATACTTCAAAGAAAGTCGCTAATTTTATCAATGTATTATAATCAGGCTCTCGATTTCCTTGTTCATACATTGCATATGTAGTTCGAGCAATCCCTAGTTGCTTTGCCATGTCTTCTTGACGCAGTTTGCGTTCTTTTCGAAGAGTGTGTAGTCTAGTGCCAAACATATGCTACCTCCTTTTAGGTGTTTTCTATATCAATTATAACGTCACAATATGTAACATTTAATAAAATACACGAAATGTGTAAAAAACATTGATTTTAAACTTGTTATTATGTAATATAATCTATAGTTACACATTTTGTGACAATGAAAGAGGGGGAATAATGAGGTTTTGGTTATTGGAAAAACGTAAAAATAAAGAGAAAACACAAGATTATATAGCATATAAGGCAAGAATATCTAGAAGTATGTATGCAATGATTGAAAGTGGTGAAAGAAATCCAAGTGTTCCTGTCGCAAAGAATATAGCTAAGGTACTAAATTTTGATTGGACTCTTTTTTTTGAAGATTAATGTCACGATACGTGTAATTGTTAGGTCGAGTATTTCATTTCTATATTGTTTTCCTAAAATGAAATAATTTATTAATTATTTTTAAGAAAATATTAGCTAAGGGAAGTGTTTAAATATGAATATGAAAACATTTGAAATGCGTGAAAAACGATTAGCAGAACTACTAGGTGCAAAAGTACTGTGGGAATTTATAAGTGCTGTTACAGAAGAAATTGAAAAGCAGGAATTAGAATCTACGCCAGGATTATTAGAAGATCTATTCATACATGTGAAAGAAACCATTCAAATTCAAAATATGAATCAACGCATAACAAAAGCCCCTGTAAAAACAGAGGCTGATGATATAAATAAAGATACATTATTTATGGAAGCATATGTAGAATTAATCAATCATAAGTTTATTATTTCTGAATTAGCTGTAGAGCTTTCATCTGTTCTAAAAGAATTAAATTGTTTTGTTCAATCATCTTTGCCACAGCTTCAAAGTGAGCTTGATTCTCAAGAACCTCAATCTGCTTCTCTTTAGGAAGTGATTGAAGTATTTCTTTTATTTCTTTACACTCGTATATGTTATTCTCCGAGTCTTCAATTAATTTATTGCGGCGATTGGTGTATTCAAGTGCACCTAAAGTCGCTAATGCACGAGGATCTAATCCTAGAATTTCCATGTATTCCTCTCCTTTCCTCTACAATAATTCGATAGGGGAATGGAGATTCCTTTAGTAATTTAGTAAAGTCTTTATACAGTTATACAAATTGTTAATGATTAGTGAGCATGTTATTTAGCAGGAATGTAATAGAATTAGACTTTAAAGTGCTTCTAAAAAGGATCAAAAGAAAGGGGAATCCAGTAATTCTCACTCTTTTTCCGTAAATAATCTACATATGATATGGTTGTTTCCTTTTATCATGAATTTTACATTGGATTCTTTAAAGAAGGGTAGATAGCTATAGGGTATGTAATATGAATAGATAAATGAAAGGGAAGAGAATTGTAACCGTCAGTATTATAGGTATATTAAGGGGTTATCAGGTAATATGTTTTAAACTGTTTAAGAGTGGGAGTCTATGTATCACTCGTTACTTAAAAAATAAAAGATTAGACATTAAAATAGGGAAAAGTATTTAAGTTACTTGTATAGATGAAATAATGGAGTGTAACAAATTAAAACACGATGAAACATGTTGAAATAAATAGAAGGGGATCTTGAGGTAGGCTAAGGAGAGAAATAAGGCATGCTGAGAAAGTGGCTATTGAATTCGAAGAAGTTAAAGTTTGAAAGTTGTCACTTATGTAAGAATATCTATTGCTATTTTACTCTATATAAAAAAGAAGCTGTACAAAAGTACAGCTAGACCTCTGCACAAATTTATATGGCCTTAATGACGAACTTGGATTGAGGTATATATAGTAATTGAGCTGCTAAGGAAGTTGTTGTGTTAGCAAATGGGTATGTTTCCTTATAAGGAAAACTACTATACACTATTTCATTCATTTCCAAGGTCGTAAACAGTTTTTTTAGGATTTTTTGAGAAATTTTATTTGTACAAGCAGCAATAAAATCAAAATCTTTTTTACTTATTTCTTGAATTGCATGTGAAAGAAGGCTGGTGACTATCCCACTTCCCATCCAATCTGGATGACAAGCGCCCATATCTAGATAAACTAATTTTTCTTTATCTAAATGAGAAAACTCAATAGATTCTGTCTCTAATGTATCTAAAAGTTGAAAAATAGGATCCATTTGTGGGCATAGTTCATTTGCCTTATCTTTATCTATTAGTGGCTGGGTTACTTTTCTTGTTAAAAGAACACCGACAATTTGAAAATTATCTATTGCTACAAATGACATTGCTTGAGATACAGCTTGCTTTATCATTTCTTCGCACATTTTGTGAAAAGGAGCAAAGGGAATTTGTAAACTGCTTACAAGAGGTTCGTTATTCACAAAAGAATGTGCAAGTAAATGTGCTGCATCTTTCACGTGGTGTGTATCTAGTAGCTCTATATTCATATGTTTTTCCTCTTTTCCTGATATAGTTAATAGTAATTAAAAGAATAAAGATTTTTATTTAATTTAGTTAAATTTAACCATTAAAGCGCTAACAAATGTGGTTATTAAACATATGAATAAATCTGTTTAGTAGCAATCGAAATATGTTCATAAAGAAATGATACGATCTCATCTAAACATTCAACAGTTGTATATGGAGAGATAGAAAAGAATTTTAATGTGGAAATCGGATTTCTATCGCTACTGTTTAATACATCTACTACACAAGAACGAGTTGTATCACCAAAAAATACTTGATCGCGATTTTTTCCTAGATAATTAAATAGTTCTATATTTAATCGGTTTGTATCCTCAATTTCTTCTTTTGTTGCAAGACCTATTCTTTCTTTTTCCCAATTTTCTTGGCCATCTCCATTCATATAGAAACGGAAGGTTGTAATTGGTCCATATGTAAAATCATTAGTGATTGCGACTTGAGGTAGAGCTTCACGCAACTTCTCTCTAAATGATAGATTTACACGAACATAATTTGCTAATAATTTTTGATATCCTTCAATTCCAAAGGCTAATAGATTGATATACATGGGAATAGCGCTACCAGCTCGTGAACATTCTAAGGTATAGCCTGTATGATAACTCCCATAGGATCTATTACCAAGATAAGGTGTATCATCTTGTTCAATGTCCATCAGTTGTAAATCAGTATGATTTTTTACGATTAAAATACTTGAAGCATAAGGTGTTTGTCCTAATTTATGAAAATCAAAACATACACTGTCTGCAAGGGACATATATTGCATTTTATCTTGTACGTATTGTAAGGCATTTTTCACATTAGGTTCAAATGAGAGTAAATTTTCTTCAAAACTATAATTATTAAAGAAACTATAGAATCCGCCCATTGCAGAATCCGCATGGATATAAATAGGTTTTAATTTATATTTTTTCTGTATTGCTTCAGCGCTTTCTTTAATTTTTTTTATATCATCAATGGTAAATGTATCTGTTGACCCCATAGTAGCTAGAATATAAAGGGGGATACCTCCATTTTTAATAACTTGTATCATTTTAGCCTCTAAATCTTCTATATCCATAGAATTTGTATAAGGATCAGTCTTCACTTTTATTAAGTGATTTGACCCTATGCCAGTTGCTTCAGCTGACTTTAATAAACTATAATGTGCATTTTCAGAAGCAAAGCAATAAACATTTTGTGGAGCACCATGTTCTTTTGCTAATGGGAATTGTTTAGAAATTGCTAAACGTAAGCTCGAAAATACACAACCTTGTCCACCCCATGTTGTATAACCACCGCTATTATGTGGATTATAACCAATCAGTTTTGAAAGCATGGATACAACTTTTACCTCTGCTTCAGCTGCCCCTGGGCCATAGACATCCCAAACGCCATTACCATTTAAAAGTGCCATGGTTAGTACACCTAATAGTGAAGGTATACTTGGTAGTGGTACAGCGTTAGACAAGTAGTATTTATTTGGATAAGGATGGCCATTCATAAATTGGTTTAGCTCTTCTATAACCTCAGACATAGTGATTCCATCTAGTGGTATATGACTTTGGTGAATTAAGCTATTATAGTATCCTTCTGATTTTTCCTCACATTTACCTAAAGTAGCTCGCTCTTCATTTTTTAATTGGTCAAGATTTTTAATTATTTTCTGCATAGATTTTAATAAAAGTTGTTGTTTTTCTTCATTTCCGTCAACGCTCGGAAATAGTTTTAAAATATCTTGCATGCAGTTACTTCTCCTTGTAAAAAACTGGATTTTTATTTTACTTGGTTAAACATAAGGGTAAAATAATTTGTAATTGCCCTTTTGAATCCTTAGAAATGAGGAACTATTTAGAAAAAAATGTAATTCCATAGAAAATTATATGAACTATGGAATTTAAAGTAAAGAAAAATTTTTTGATTTATTTTTAAAAAAGTAATTGTGAGATAATGAAGTTTCTAAAAATATATCTGAATTAATTGTTTATTCAATTTATATGTTGTCCTAACATGTATTGAACTAGTGTAGTAGATATTTTAATATAATGTAGAACTATTATAAGGTAGTTGAATATAAGGACTCAACTACCTTATAGACTGTAGATATTGTTAGGAAAAGATAAAAAATAAGGTGGAAGTGTTAAAGATATGTTCTAGTGGAGTAGAAGTAGTAGTATGGATTTGGTCGTAAAATCAGCATAATTTTTTATAGAAGAATAATTATTCGATCAAAGTTTCTTAATGAATTCAATTTCATTATTTAATAATAATGGACGAGTTAAGTGTAAAGAATTTTCTTCAACCTGAGTAGAATTTTTTGCACCAGGAATCGCAACTGAAACAGATGGGTGGCTTAAAACATAACGTAAGGCGATTTGCGCTAGACTTCGATTTGATCGTACAAGTGAACCTAATTTCTCTACTTTGTTTAAGCTATCTTTAAACCACTTTTCTTTTGGCCAATCTTTTCTTAAATCATCGTCTGGAAATTGAGTTTCATGATTAAATTTCCCAGTTAAAATTCCCATCTTAAGTGGACCTCTTATCACAGCACCTAAATTATGTTTTTCAATATAAGGAAGGATGTCTTTTTCAGGTTCTTTATTTAAAATACTATAATCGAATTGTACAACATCTAAATCATCATTCTGATTAAAATGTTTAATATAATCTAAATCATTAGTAGAAACGCCAACTGCTCTCACTTTGCCAGATTTTTTTAAGGTTTGGAAAGCTTGTAGAAAGGCTTCTGTTTCTTCAGGTTTATCCCACCAAATATGACAAAAGTACACATCTATATAATCCGTTTTAAGCCGCAGTAAACTAGCATCAAACGCATCAATGATCGTTTGAGGATCTCCATAAACGGCTGGTTGATTGGGGTCATAATGATGACCAATTAATCCACCTTTTGTAGAAAGAATGATATCCTGCCTACGTTTATTTATAGCTTTTGCAACTAACTTTTCGCTATGACCTAATCCATAAACGTCAGCTGTGTCAATAAAATTAACCCCTAGGTCAATTGCTTTATTGATTGCCTCAATGGATTCAGTATCTTTTACTGCTCCCCATTCATCTCCACCAATCGCCCAAGAGCCGAATCCTATCTCTGAAACTATTAATCCCGTTTTACCTAATAATCTATATTCCATTTTGTACGGACTCCTCCTTTTCAGTGTATATTATTAGAAATATACATAGTGACCAGTTGGAATATTCTTGAATTTGGTTTCGGGTGTAAATTAGAGTATATATTTTAATAAATATATATGAGATTACTTTATAAAAATTAATTGGAATTATTAGTAAAATGGTTTTTTATGCTTAAATTGAATAAAAGTATGAACTTTCACGATATAAATATGAATTTTATTCATCATTTTAATAACTATGCAATAAGCGAAATAAATGTTGAATTTAGTCGGAAAATATACATTTACAAATCGCAGAATGTGTACATATAGTTGTAATTGTAAATATTATCCGTTTTGAAATATTTATAAAAGGAGAAATTCATATGAAGGAAATACAAAAGCAATATGAAATTGTAGAAGAATTGGATGCAACAGTAGGGCAAGAAGCATTATGGATAGCTCATCAAATGGAATTAGAAAATGGAATGAACAATGAAGCTACCATAATAAAGCTAAAAGGAAATCTTCAAATAGAAAACTTTAAGAAAGCGCTTACTTTAATAGTGCAATCTCACCCGGCGCTACGTACACTATTTATTAAGAGGGACGAAAAAATTAAACAATTCATTCAAAAGAGTATAGATTTTGATATACCAATTAAGGATTTAACTGCTTTTAAAAACACAGAACAAAAATTTATTTTTAAAAAATTCTTAGACTCTATAGTGAATGAGAAATTTAATTTAGAAGAAGGGCCTTTGTTTAAATTCCACATCATTAAATTGTGTGAAGATGAATTTATTTTACATATGATTTTTCATCACATTATTTATGATGGATGTAGTTTAGGGATTTTTATCCAACAATTGTCTCAAACGTATTGTGAATTACTTCAAGAAAATACGGGTTTAGTATTAGAATCTCCTTATAAGAGCCTTGTAGAATTTGAGGAAGGTTTTATTGACAGTGCAATATATAGAGAAGGATCATCCTATTGGAAAGATTATTTACAAGGTGAATTACCTCCTACAGAGTTTCCTGCTACTATTAATAAAATGAATGAACCGATATATACGAACAAAAATATAAGCAAGAATATTGATGCCGATCTATTTTATCAAATACAATGTTTTGCTAAAAGAAATAACTTAAGTGTCTATCGGGTTATGTTAAGTACTTATTGTGCCTTGCTTCATCAAATGACAAATGCTGAAGAAATTATTGTAGGAATTCCAATTAATACTAGACCACAAACGGAAGAAGGGAATGCTTTTGGTTATTTTGTTAATACATTACCTATACGTATAACAATAGAAAAAGGTGATACATTTAAGGGGATACTTAACAAGGTGAATAAATCTGTTCATTTGGCTATTAAGTATAAACATAATCCATATTCACATATAGTAAGAGATTTAAATCTAAATAATAATACACATCATAATATGATTTATTCAACAGCATTTAATACGGTAAGGATACCTCAATTGAAAATTCCCGATATTGAGTCCACAGTTTTAACAGATTGTAAAAGAGTAAATCCTTTTAACATGACCTGGAGAATAATGAGATATGAAGGGGAAACAGAGAATAAAATTGAGATTGACTATAATTCAGCATTATATAAACCAGATAGTATGAATGATTTAGTTGAAAGATATATATATTTGTTACAAAAACTAATGAAGAATGTGAACGAACCTATCCATTCATTGGATTTACTTTTAAAAAAGGATCATCGTTTATACAAAGATATAAACTCAAATACTCTTGCATATCCTAATTCAAAAACATTAGATCAATTAATTGATTTACAAGCATTAAAATCGCCAAATCAAATAGCGATTTCAATGGGGGATAAATCGATTACCTATTATGACTTGCAGCAAAGGTCAAATCAAATTGCGAATTATTTACGTGAAAATGATATAAAAAAGGGACAGCGTGTAAGTATTACTATGGTGAGAGAGATTGATACAATTGTATGCATTCTAGGTATACTAAAATCAGGTGGAGTTTATGTACCAATCGATCCAAAGTTTCCTGAAAAAAGAATAGAATTTATATTAAAAGATAGTGAAAGTCAAATGATTATTACAAAGAAAGAATTCAGGGGATTAATTGAAAGTTTTGCGATTCATACAATTTTTCTAGAGGATTTTCATTACACTAATTCTATAGGAAATATTGCGTCTACACATAACATAGAAGATGCTGCGTATATTATCTACACGTCAGGTTCAACCGGTTTACCAAAAGGAGTAGTTGTACCACATAGAGGAGTAATTAATTTATCATATTCATTAATGAATCAATTTAATTTAGACAAAAATGATGTATTTTTACAATTTGCAACAATGATTTTTGATGCCTCCATTATGGAAATGTTTCCGATTTTGTTATGCGGAGGAAGAATGCATTTAATTTCTGAAATGGAAAAACGTTCTGCAGAAGAATTTATAAATGTAATTAACAAGAATGGTATTACATTTGTTCTTTTACCAACTGCATTTTTTAAATTAATAGCTGATATGCCAAAAGAAATGTTGCTTAAATTAAATTCCTTAAAATGTGTATTTGTAGGAGGGGAAACCATACCTGCTGAATCAGTTCGTAAATGGCAAAGTAAAGTAGGGTTAAAGATTCCAATTCTTAACGCATATGGTCCTACTGAAGCTACTGTATGTACAACCATTTATGAAGTAAATCATGAGATAAAAGAAGAAACTTCTAATATCCCAATAGGTAAACCAATTGCTAATAGTAAAGTTTTCGTTGTCAGTCCGTTCAACACGTTATGTCCGTCAGGAGTAGTAGGTGAATTATTCATTGGTGGTGATGGGGTTGCTAAAGGATATATAAATCAAAAGAAAAAAACAGAAGAGGCATTTATTTCTTTCGAAAAATCATATAATCGCAATAAAAAAATATATCATACTGGGGACTTAGTACGTCTTTTACCAAATGGAAACTTAGAATTTATCGGAAGGAAAGATAATCAAGTAAAACTACGTGGGTATCGAATTGAGCTTGATGAAATAGAAAGAGCATTATTTAAACACCCAGAGGTAAAAGATGCAGTAGTAGTAACTTATCAAAATGACAAAATTGCTAGCTTTTATGTATCAAAAGACAATACAGAGATAAAACAAGAGAACTTAAAAACATTCTTAAGTGAAAGATTACCAGATTTTATGATGCCAAATTATATATTTCATCTTAAAACATTTCCATTATCACCAAGTGGTAAGGTTGATAGAAAAAAATTAGAATTACAAATCCCATCTTTACTTGAAAATATGCAAAATCAATATATACCACCAATAAGTGGCACAGAAAAAAGGTTGGCAAAAACATGGTCAGAGATTTTAAATTTAGGGAAATATAGAATCAGTAGAGATGACGACTTTTTTAAACTTGGGGGACATTCATTAATTGCTGTGCAAGTATTAAATCAAATTCAAAAAGAGTTTCATTTGAAAATAGAAATTAGAGATATTTTTGAGCATACAACAATTGCTAGTCTATCTGCTTACATCGATAAATTAATGGAAGCAAATCATGATAGGGAAGAACAGAAGATGCAAATATTAAAAGTTGCAGATAAGGAAAGTTATCAGTTATCAAGTGCTCAAAAAAGAATCTGGTTTTTAAATAAATCAAACGCTATTAATAGAGTATACGATACACCACTACACATATATATTGAGCCGAGTTTGAAAAAAGATATTTTACAGGACGCCATAAGGTTTTTAGTTGAACGACACGAGATGCTCCGCACAGTGTTTATTGAAAAAAATGGGGAGCCTAGACAAGTCATATTAAAATCAATAGCGATTGACTTGATACACCATGAGATTGAACACATGGCTAAAAAGGAACAACAAGAATATATACGTAGAACAATAAATCAAACGGATCATACACCATTTGATTTGGAAAATGGACCGCTTTTCCGGATTAGAATTTTTAATCTTGATAAGAAAAAATCCTATTTATATATCAATTTACATCACATTATTACTGATGAGTGGAGTGTAAGGAATTTATTAGATGAATTAATGAAGGTATATAGTGCCTTTGCTAAACGAAGAAATCCTGCGTTGCCAACTATCTCTAATCGATATGTAGATTATGTTGAGTGGGAACAAGAGCAGTTAAATCTAGGTCGGTGGGATACAGAAAAATCTTATTGGATGGCCGAACTTGCAGCACCTCTTCCTATACTAAATCTTCCCTTAGATTTTAGTAAGAATCATCAAAGTACAAATAGAGGTACAGTATTTGAAATGAAGTTAGATAATAAAATGAAAGAGTCTTTGAAACAAGTATGTGAACAAGAGAATGTTTCGATGTATATGCTATTTTTGGCAGCATATATTCAATTGTTACATTATCTAACGGATCAAAAAGACATTATTGTAGGTACACCGGTTGTTGGAAGGAATTATCAAGAATTTGAACAAATACAAGGATTTTTTGTAAATACTTTAGCTATTAGAACACAATTAAATGATGTGAAAAATTTAAAACAGCTATTACAAGTAGTGAGAGAAAAATGTTTGAATTCTTTCCAAAACCAATCATACCCATTTGATAAAGTAATTGAGCAAATAAATCCGGATAGAAGCTTTGGAAATAACCCGATCTTTTCTACTATGTTTAGTTACCAGAAAGATATTTTGCAACAACATGATGCGTACAAGCTTCAATTGTTACCTAATAAACAAGATGTTAGTAAGTTTGACATTTCTTTAGCTGTTGAAGAAGGATCGGATTATGTAGAGATTTCATTTGAGTATAATATTAATCTTTTCAAGGAAGAGTCAATTAATAGGTTTACTCAAAATTTACTTAATATACTGGACGCATTTATTCATCAAAGAACAGTGGCATATGAGAATCTTTCATTCCTATCGCTGGAAGAGGAATCTCTATATAGAAAGGTAAATCATACAGAAAGACCGTATCCTTATTTTCAAAATATACAGGAGCAATTCTATAAGCAAGTAGAAAGACAATCAAATCGGATTGCTATAGCGACTGAAACAGAGTCTTTAACATATAGGCAATTAAATAGGAGTTCTAATCAAGTAGCTCAACATTTGCTTGATAAAGGTATAAAAAAAGGTGACAAGGTAGCCATATTTTTAGATAGAAGTATGAATAGTATCGTTTCTATGATTGGAATATTAAAAGCCGGTGCTGCCTATATACCAATCGATGTAAAATACCCTGAGGATAGAATAAATTATATAGTTCGTGACAGTGAGGCATGTAGAATTATAACGAGTAACAAATACAAAAGTCATTTGAATTTAAGTGAGTATAAGGTTTCAATAATAGAGGATATATATCGTACGACTATAAATGATGATGTGAAAATTTTAAATAAACCAGATGACTTGGCATATGTAATTTATACTTCAGGATCAACAGGTAAACCTAAAGGTACATTATTAACACATAAAGGAGTATTAAATTTAGTTGAATGGAGAAATGAAGTATTTCAGATTTCTCCAAATGATAAAGTAACACAGTTTTATTCCCATAGTTTTGATTCTTCTGTATCGGAAATTTTTTCTACCTTGTTAAATGGGGCGGAACTATATTTATTAAGTGATGAACAGCGCTATTCGACTGTCGCATATGCTCAAGCCATTCAAGAAACACAAGCAACTATTTCTGACTTGCCCACAGTATTTTTCAATGAATTATCGACTTCATTAACTAAACTGGATAGTGAAAAGATACGTTCTTTAAGATTTATAATAATGGGAGGGGAAGCTGCATCAACAAATGCTATTAGAAGTTGGCAAAGTACTTTTAAAAACCAAGTACAGCTTGTAAACGAGTATGGCCCTACTGAAGCAACTGTTTCAGCAATGTATTATTTCATACCAGTCTTAGAAAGGGAAAATAATCTTTTAGGAAGCATACCGATTGGTATTCCAATTTCTAATACAAAGGTTCATATATTAAATTCATATATACAACCTTGTCCGGTAGGGGGCATGGGTGAATTATATATTGAGAGTTTAGGATTGGCTCAAGGGTATTGGAAGCAGGAAGAGAAAACAAAACAGGCATTTATTTCGAATCCATTTTCGGAAGATAAGAGTAAAAGATTATATCGAACAGGTGATTTAGCAAGATGGTTATCAGATGGAAATATAGAATTTATGGGAAGAAAAGATAAGCAGGTTAAAATTAGAGGGCACAGAATTGAATTAGGAGAAATAGAAGATGCAATGTTACAACTTGAGGGGATAAGTCAGGCTGTGGTAACACAAACGAAAGATGGAATGTTACTGCAAGCTTATTATAAAACAGTGGACGGTATAGGGATAGAGAAAAATAAGTTAGCAATACATTTATCAAATGTATTGCCAGAATATATGGTCCCTAAATATTACTCTCACGTGTTAGAAATACCAATAACGGCGAACGGGAAAATTGATTTTGAAAAGCTGCCCAAAATAGAGTTTGATTATGAGCAAAACGATGAGTGCAAACTTAAACCTCAAACTAAAGTGCAAAAAAACATTGCAAAAGTATGGTCTGAAGTTCTAAACATAAAATCTATAGGTTTAAAAGATGATTTCTTTAATTTGGGTGGACATTCTTTAAAAGTTATGCCGGCATTAGTCAAATTAAAACCGTTATACCCTAACTTGAAAATTCAAGATTTCTTTAAGTATAGAACAATAGAAAAAATAGCCTCTCATATTGAAGAGATGGAAGATATGTCGTTCAAGAAAGAGAAAAATATGAATGTAGCTCGTATGGAAAATGAACCGAAAACGACTCCTGTTTATGAAACAACTAAATTAGAAGAATGTGAGTTAGATATGATGAATTATCCAAAAGCAGTTTTTCTTACAGGGGCAACAGGATATTTAGGGGCACATATTTTAGAACGGTTATTACAGTTGCCATCTACGACTATATACTGTTTAGTAAGAAAAAATGAGAATCAAGTAATTGGTGCAAAGTTAAAAGAAAGAATGGAGTTTTATTTCGGTAAAGAAATCCTTCAAAAGTTAGAGGAGAGAGTAGAATTTATTGAAGGAGATTTATCTTTGATGAATCTAGGTCTAGATTCAAAGCAATTGGACCATTTAAAGAATAAGGTAGAGTCAATCATACATTGTGGTGGAGAAGTTAGACACTATGGGGAACGTGAGCATTTTCAAAAGGTAAATGTTCAGTCTACAAAATACTTATTGGAATTAGCTAAGAATACAAATGCACGTTTTCATTATATATCGACTTTAAGTGTAGTAGGTCAGGCTGAAAGCGATCCAAAAGAATTTGAATTCTTTGAGTCTAATTTTGATAGAGGGCAAAATTTAGATAATGTGTACTTAGAAAGTAAGTTTCAAGGCGAGAAAATGGTCAGAGAAGCAATGGAAAAAGGAGTTCGTGCCACGATATATCGTGTGGGGAATTTAGTGGGTAATTCTAAAACAGGTAAATTTCAATACAATATAAATGAAAATGCATTTTATAGATTATTAAAAGGGATATGCCTATCTAGCATAGCACCTGAAATCAATACGTATGTAGATTTAACGCCTGTAGACTATGGAAGTTTAGCTATTACTGAATTATCCTATAAGGCCAATACAGTAAATAAAACCATGCATATTTGTAATCCCAATCAACTTAAATGGGACCAATTTATAAATAGTTTACAAGATTTTGGATACGATATTATGTTAATGAAACAAGAAAAGTATATAGAGAAGTTTTTTAATACGAATCTAACTACTGATGAACAGAAAGCTTTAGAGCTCATAATGCCTTTATTAGAATCTGTAGAAGAGCTATCAGTAGCTATACCATCTTGTTTATACACGCAAGGATACTTAAAGAATGTACATTGTTTAGAACCAAATCAAGAGTATATCAATTTGTTATTAAATTATGCTATGAGTATCGAGTTTTTACCAACCGTTAAAGAACCAATATTGCTATAGAATATACAATCGATTTTGAACAGATTGGTTTATAAATATGAAGTTTTGAATATTTGTTTACTTTCGCTTGTTTTTTGGAAAAGTAAAAAGAACTTGTAGTTTTATCTACAAGTTCTTTTCGATTAAAAGGTTTATACATTTAGTTAGTTGGATAATATTTCAATTCTTCATATTACTAACAAAAGAAATTAACCAAGACAAATAATGCTTTTCAATAAGAGAAAAAATACAATTTTATATTAAGACCAAATCCATCGATCATCAGTTAATGCTTGAGAATCATTAACTTTTTCAATCTCATCTGTTATCGACCACTCATTACTTCTTTCAGCGTTCGCCATATGAACTTTAACCTTTTCACCTACATTAAATTTCTGCCCGTGTGTCAAATAAACTGTAACATTACGTTTACTTCCGTCATTTCCAGTATATTGAACAATTACATAATTATATTCTTCTATTCCAGATTTAAACTTATCTACTTTTGTAACATGTCCTATTTCATATTCGTATGCAAAAACATGTTTTAAATAACTTCCCTGGTGTAATGTATCAGTACCTTGAACCTTTTCAATTGACTCTGCAACCATATAGTCCGTAAAATTACGCATCATTGCACCAGTAGCTTTTATTTGATCACCAACTTTTACATTTGGTGTAGAGTTGAAATAAATACTAATAGGCTCTGAATACTTTGTTGATTCAACAGAGATAACATTATCAGTAACCTCAACTACACGCCCTTCAATTGTTGATAAATTTGACTCGATAGAAGCTGCACTTGCTTTTGTTACTTCTAATCCTGGTAGATTTGTGCCTGCAAGAGCTGCAATTCCTAATGCACCAGCTAAAATGATTTTTTTCATACCTTATAACATCTCCATTCCGGTTGTAGTTAAATGCGCAGTTAGGTTTAATTGGTAAATAACTTTCGTATATCACCTAACATGTAATCATTATAGTTACAATAAGAATGATTATCAACTACAATTGAAATGTAATTTTGCATAATAATAAATCTTGATTTAATAATTTATCATTCAAATGGAAAGGAAGATGTGTATGTATGTATGAAATTGTTACCGTAGAGCAAAAAGGAACCTTCGTGCGAAATGGGGAAAGAAAAATTCTAGGCTTAAATGGTCAACATATGAATTTCCTAATTAAACAGTGGAAAATTATAACTGTGAAAAAATTATACAAGGTTAGATTATCTCTTCGAGAGGAAATTAAGGAGAAGTGTAAGGGAATCGAAGGATTAAGAGAGAAATACAAGCCATTTAATACATCTAAAAAAGACGAAATAGGCTACCATGACTGACTATTTCTATTTTTTATTGCAAATTAATCCGCTCAATCCACCTGTTTTTGTAGAGCTCTAAAAGATGGGGAAACAGATTTTAACATACCGACTCGAAAACTTCGACTCTTAGAAAACGTTAATAAAATGATTGTAAAATAAATAAAGAAAGATAAATAGATTTTCTCAATAGTAAAATTATTTACAAAATAGTAAAATATAGGTATATCATTGTCGTAATAAACACAAAAAATAAAGAGGGGATGAGGAAAATGAATTTAAAACAATTAGGGATTATATTATTAGGAACCGTAACACTTGTGTTTAGTAGTACAAATTTTGTGGACGCTGCTAGAAAACAGAAAGAATTTAGAGATACGGAGCCAAATAATACTCTTGAAACAGCCAATAGACTAGATTTAGGATATGATTGTGTGGTTTATGGCAATTTAAATTTAGAAGATAAAGACGGTATAGATATCTTTAGATTTTCTCCAAGTGATACCATGAAAGTTGAAGTTACTTTGCAGGGAATGCATGATGATAATGATTTTGATCTATTTGTACGAAATTCGAAAGGTAAAATAATAAAAAAATCTTTGAACCTTTCTAATGATATGGAAAAAATTATTTTTGAAGCGGAAGAATGGGAAGACTATTATATTGAAGTAAGTTCATCGGTAAGAGGGAATGAAGATAATAACTTTGATTATATTTTAGTAGCAGAAAAATATTAAAACTAGTAAATTTAGAGGCCATCCAAATGGGTGGTTTCTTGTTTTTCAAGAGATATATGCGTAAAGCCAGTTGGGGTTATTTTTTCGGAGTATTATTTTTACTTAGTGGCTTATCAAACGAAGTATGACTTTGAATTGTAATAGTAAATTAATGAATTGATTAACCTATAAAAACGTAGGAATTAAATATTTTTACGTTTTTTTGTACATAACCTTTAAATAAACAGGTTGTTTTTTGAAAAAGTTGAAAGATGGTATTTATATTGGCGCGAATATCTATTACAATGGACCCTATAAAAAAAGTAGTCGCAAGTGCTACTACTTTTTTTCAAAAACATTATGATTCAAATAACACATTTAGCGTAAACTTGCGTTTAATGGTACTTGAGAATAAACTGTGAAATTGTTACCATAAGTACCGTGTCTTAAAAATGAGGAAGAAATTGAACTGTTCCAGCTTTTGTAGGTAGACCCAGATGTATCTGCTCTTAGAAGTACATTTGAAAAGCTAGCTTGGCTAAAAGTATTACGTCCAGTATCTTCAACCCCCTGAACCATTTTTACAGGTTCATATTGAGAAAATGAGCCATATACAGGCTGATTTGCATATCTAGGGCTTCCATTTACATACATAGTAACCGTACCATTTCCGTTATTAACGAGTTTAAGGTTTACTCGATCACCATCTTTAATTGATGCATCATACTGTGTGTTCCAATACTTACTGTTTTGACCTGATTCATTATATCCTGAATTTAGAAATACTTTATATCCACTTGGTGTTTTGGAAATACCACCCTCAACTTTAGATGCTCCAATACCTAAATACCAATTCACATACCCATCTTTAACAACAACTGATTTTGGTAGATTTATATCAGCTGCAATCCCAGTATAGGTACTATTTGTAACACTTTTTACAGCACCTTCTGTAGCTGCAAAACTAGTAGTTGAAAACATTGATAGAGAAATTAGAAGTGAACCAACTAGATACATCATTTTTTTCTTACTTTTTCGTAATACTTGATTCATTTTAGATCCCCCATATTTTAAATTATTAAATTGTATGGAAAGTTGGCCAACTAACTACAACTTACAAATTAAAGATATATCAGGTTTCATTTAATGTATATATTTTCCTGTTAGAAGTCATCGAAATGTCAAATAAATTTGTTTTTTCATATTTATCAATATAGGTGGAGTTGACAGATTAAAGTCGTATGTCTATTTAAATGTAAGAAGATTTTGTTAAAAAATATAAAAACCTATAAATGTGTTGGGGATAATATGTACTACGATTCATTTAGGAGAGAGAAATATGGAATGAATATAGATTTTTTTCAATAGGTAGATCTGAAGTATTTAGAAATAGATTAAAAACAAAGGAAATAAATGAATCGTTTTTGTTAAGGAATTCATTGAAATAGTTCGTAGATGAAGGGGAATATATGATTTGAAAGACATGGATTTCCTATATACAAACAAGAAAGGGGATCCAGCTATGGGAATTACAAATACAAGATCGAAGTTAGATAATGTAGCTATTGAAGAGGCTATAAAGGCATTAAAAGATGAAAATGAATGTTTACGTATGGAAATCGATTACTTAAAAAAGTTAAAGGCCTTCGTTCAAAAAGAGATGGAATTACAGAACAAGACAAAGCAAAAGTAATTTATCTTACAAAATTCGAAGGTATGGAACATATTAAGATAGTATTAGATAATTATATAGTTCATTACAATCGCAAAAAAATCAAAGTACAGTTAAAAAGAATGAGTCCAGTATAATACCGGACTCACATTCAAACAGCCGCTTAATTCTTTGTTTAATTCTTCAGGTCCAGTTCATCATAGGTTATCGATTGTTGGCATGCTACGCTCAGTGATTGTTATTCTTTAACTCATCTCATACTACGTTAGTTTAAGTACTGAGAGTAAAAGAATAGGAATAGAAAAATTAATGTTTTGCTAAATAATCTATTAAAGAAACTTAAAGGAATAACAAGTTCTCCTATTGTAAGGATTTTAAGTTTATCCTTATTTAGTCCTTTTATTAATTCTTTTAATGTTTGGAAGTTTATTTTATTAACGAAAGACCAACTTGGCACAGCTTTTGTATCTGAACCTATTTTGAAAATGATATGAATACTATGTGCATGAAAACCGCTTATTATTAAAATAAGCATAAATCCTAAAATAATGAACCAAGTCATTTTTCAACATCTCCTTTCAGTATTTAATATTAAGATATTAAACCTATTGAGAAAGTGTGCTGTTGTCCATGAAAAATATTGTGAAATTGTTGAGGAAACGTTGAGAATGTTGAGATGCTATTGATTGTAGCGGAGTTAATAATGCTTGTCATATTATATGTGTGAAAAAAGGGAATAGGAAAGAGAACAGTTGCGTAGACTGTTCTCTTAAGGAGCGGAAGTGCTGAACATTTTCAATGACAATGATTCAAGCATTCCGTTAATAGTATGTGTAAAAATTTATAATTCATACCCAAGAAAGGCAGCTATAAAAAATAGCCGCCTTGCCTCAGGGAGAATTCAAGAAAATTAGAGATTCATTATGGATACAGATTGGCTGTTACCAATCTATTCGTAGTATTGGAAATAATTCCACAAATTATTCGTAAGTTAAAATCTCAATTCATCGTAGGATTGTTCACAGTTAATAAAGTTGTTTAAAAAAGTGGTATTAATTGGAATTCGAACTCTTTATCCTGTATGATGAAAATAGGGATATCCTAATATCTTTATAGATAATAAAAAGGGAATGCAGGAGGAGTTGTCATGAAAAATATAAAAACGGCTATGACATTGGTACAATCACATCTTAATGAAAATGAGATTATTGAAAATAGCCTATATGTAATGTTTCAATATCAAGTATTTGGTATGGGTAGTCAAAGAAAAGGGATATTGGTCGCTACAAATGAACGTATGTGTTTTTATACAAAATATTTAGGGAGTGAAACGTTTAAAGTATTTAATTATGCCAAAATTAACTCAATAGATGTAGAAAAAGGATTATTAACAGGAAAGAAAATCATTTTTTTTCATGATGGCGAACGTGAAGTGATGAATTTAATTGAGGAAGGTGACCTGGAGAGGTTTGCAGTATTTGTAAAAGAAAAAATTATGATCTTGAAATAAAGAAGTTTGTTTTTTAAATTTGCTTCTCAAATTAAACAATATTATTATTTGCTAAAATCGAAAACATTAAAAAAAACAAATTTTAAATGACTTTAATAACCTCCTATCATACTGTTTGATGGGAGGTTATTGCCTTTCTAAAGATAAAATTAAAGAGTTTTATTATCCTTATACAAGGATGGGTGACATGCAAAGTAAAAATAGCACTTTTTAAAAGTGCTATTTTTAAGGTGTGCATTAGGACTTGAAAGAGGCATCAATGACAATTTAGAAGGAGATATCTCTATACAACATATAGAGATGCTATGGAAAAGTGAAAATAATTTTCTTGCTAATAATTAATTTTCATAATGTGAATTCCTTTTTTTGAAAAATCATGTTGTTACAATGAATTTTTCTGAGATTATATATGCTTTTAACTGTAGGATGGAAGCTTCCGTAGCATAAAAGCGGGTACGAAAAATTGTTGTGCGAAGTTTTTAGCTGTTGCTTTTTGATAATCTAAAAATATTTGATGTATTAATAATTGATTAATAGAATGAAATAGGATATGACAGATCCCATGGCTAAAATCCTCCCATTGTTCTTGCTGAGAGATATGATTATCAATAACTTAGTTTGCTATTTAATTTCTTTCCTTTGAATGACTTCCAAATGGATTACAATAAAATGTTTAGCTATTTGCAATCTCAATCCTCCCTAATTTGCTTGGGAACAATAATAGATAAGGATTTGTGCAAGTGCTGGATACAGTCTTCGAGTTGTGATTGATTTATGTTTCCAATAAATTAATACATGATTAAGTTATAATATTTTCTATAAAGAAAGTTAAAACAAATAGTATTCAAGAAGAGATTATAGATAGATGAATTGAACTACTCACCACTTAACGTACTTACGGACTGTTTGAAGTGGGAGATTCCTGCGAACACCGATGTATCCAAAAGTTATCTTAGCAGGCTCTGCCCGTAGTCCCTACGGTGAAAACATAAGTATCTTTTGTACGTTGACTCACCACGCTTCCTACTTTAGCTTGGTTTTCGCAACTTCAGCAAACGTGGGGCG
>NZ_NJGF01000028.1:0-58312 GCF_002209985.1 Bacillus sp. K2I17 | reverse complement strand
CTCTCTAGCGCCGATGGTAGTTGGGACCTTGTCCCTGTGAGAGTAGGACGTCGCCAAGCAACTAAACACGAGTCAAATGACTCGTGTTTTTTCGTATTTTCTTTTATAATCCATAGTAATTAAAAAATGTGTTTAAATAATTATTATTTTGATTAAATACAGGGGAATGTGGCTAGGATAGTGAATAAGCAAAAGAGTTGCAAATTTTATTAATACGTATATAATTAAAGTCAAAGATAGTCAAAGTCAATAAAGGTGGCGGATAAATGAGAAATATATCTGATATCATTGAGCAATATCTAAAGCAAGTTATTGACTTAAGTAATAATAATGTGATTGAAATCAAAAGAAATGAGATTGCGGATCGATTCGAGTGCGTACCATCTCAAATCAATTATGTAATCAATACCCGTTTTACGATAGAAAGAGGATTTGTAGTAGAAAGTAAACGTGGTGGAGGAGGTTACATTCGCATTATAAAAGTCAAACTGCATGACGATATAGACATGATTGATCAAATGCTTCATATGATTGATCATAGCGTTGCGCAAGGGAATGCAGAGAGTATGATTATACGTTTAATAGAAGAGGGAATCATAACAAATCGTGAAGCTAAACTTATGTTAAGTGTACTAGATCGTTCTGTATTATCAATGGATGTTCCTTCTCGAGATGAACTTAGGGCTCGAATATTATGCGCAATGTTAAGAACACTGAAATATAAATAAATATAGCTTTTGTAAAAGAATAATAACTAAGAGATAAGGCAGTTAAATATTGTAGAGGTTTTGAAAAAAGAACACGCACTTTTATTTAAACAAGTAAAGGAAAGTGAACAATCTAGTAATGTATGAAAATTACTATCAGATAGATCGTTCCTATTGTAAAGGTGGGGATAGTGATGACTTGTCAAAACTGTAATATAAGACCAGCAACTTTACATTATACAAAAGTAATCAACGAAAAGAAGACGGAAGTTCATCTTTGTGAGCAATGTGCAGAACAAAGTGGCTATACGTCTTTCTTTCAATCACCGCAGTCTAACTTTTCATTCCATGATTTATTTGCTGGGTTATTACACGGTGAATCAACAATGTTTGAAGAAGGACAAAACGGGCTTTCGAATACAAGTATATTAAGGTGTCCAGATTGTAAGATGACATATGAGCAATTTACAAAGGTGGGACGGTTTGGATGTGCTTCTTGTTACGATACATTTAAGGAACATTTAAAGCCATTATTAAAACGTCTGCACGGCGGACATACAGATCATTGTGGAAAAATACCGGAACGTATAGAAGGAAATCTTCACTTAAAGAAAGAATTAGATGAACTAAAACTCATTCTGAAACAATACGTACAGAAAGAGGAGTTTGAGAAAGCTGCTGAAGTAAGGGATAATATTCGAGGTCTTGAAAATCAGCTTAGTGAGCATAGAGAGGGGGAATAGTTCTATGTCACTGGACAAAATTATGAATGAAGCGATTAGTCCATGGATGAAGGGGGATGGCCCTGATTCTGATATTGTTTTAAGTAGTCGAATTCGTTTGGCTCGTAATTTTAAAAAATATCAATTCTCTACTATGCAAAACGAAGAAGAAGCTAGACAGATTCATGAATTATTTAAAAAGGAATTTATAAATAAAACGGTAGAACCTTTTGGAGAGTTTGAACTATTAAAAATGAATGAATTAACGCCTCTTCAAAGGAGAGTATTAGTTGAAAAGCATTTAATTAGTCCTAACCTTGCAGGAACAGAATATGGAGCATGTCTATTATCAGAAAGCGAACATATTAGTGTTATGCTTAATGAAGAAGACCACATTAGGATACAGTGCTTATTTTCAGGGTTACAGTTATCAGAGGCTATTCAAAGTGCCAATCAAATAGATAATTGGATAGAGGAAGAGGTTGAATATGCTTTTGATGAATCACTTGGATATATAACGAGCTGCCCTACTAACGTTGGTACAGGATTGAGGGCTTCCGTAATGATTCACTTACCGGGACTCGTTTTAACGAAAAGAATTAGCCGCATTATACAAGTAATTCAAAAATTAGGGTTAGTAGTAAGAGGAATATATGGTGAAGGTAGCGAAGCGTTAGGTAATATATTTCAAGTGTCAAATCAAATGACGCTAGGAAAATCTGAAGAAGATATTATTGCAGATTTAAAAAGTGTCATTCAACAAATCATACAGCAAGAAAAAATGGCTAGAGAATTAATTGTACAAAATTCAAGTATTGAGCTTGAAGATAAGGTTTATCGCTCTTATGGCATACTAGCAAACAGTCGGTTAATTCAATCTGCAGAAGCGGCCACTTGCTTATCAGATGTACGACTTGGTATTGATTTAGGATATATAAAAGGTGTATCGAGAAATATTTTGACTGAGCTAATGGTTCTTACACAACCAGGCATTTTACAACAATATGCAGGTGGACCTTTAGGACCAGAAGAAAGAGATTATCGAAGAGCAACCTTAATCCGTGAGCGATTACGTATTGAAAAAAACTAAGCGCAAGTAGGAGGCGATTTCTATGATGTTTGGAAGATTTACAGAAAGAGCACAGAAAGTATTAGCTTTATCTCAAGAGGAAGCAATTCGTATTGGGCATAATAATATTGGAACAGAACACATTTTACTTGGGCTTGTACGCGAAGGGGAAGGAATTGCAGCAAAAGCGTTAATTGCTCTTGGATTAAGTCCAGAGAAGGTTCAAAAAGAGGTAGAAGCGTTAATTGGACGCGGAACAGAAGCTTCTCAAACTGTACATTATACACCGCGTGCTAAAAAGGTTATTGAGTTGTCTATGGATGAAGCTCGTAAATTAGGTCATTCTTACGTTGGAACAGAACATATCTTACTTGGTTTAATCCGTGAAGGTGAAGGTGTAGCAGCACGTGTTTTAAATAACTTAGGTGTTAGCCTAAATAAGGCAAGACAACAAGTATTGCAACTCCTTGGAAGTAATGAAGCAAGTTCAGGTCACCAAGGTGGTTCTTCAACGAATGCAAATACACCGACACTGGATAGCTTAGCACGTGATTTAACAGTTGTTGCACGTGAAAATCGTCTAGATCCTGTTATCGGTCGTGGTAAAGAAATTCAACGTGTAATTGAAGTTTTAAGCCGTAGAACAAAAAATAATCCTGTATTAATTGGAGAACCTGGTGTAGGTAAAACGGCAATTGCAGAAGGATTAGCACAACAAATTGTAAATAATGAAGTTCCTGAAACATTAAGAGATAAGCGTGTTATGACACTAGATATGGGTACAGTTGTAGCTGGAACGAAATATCGTGGTGAATTTGAAGATCGTTTAAAGAAAGTTATGGATGAAATCCGTCAAGCTGGAAACATTATTCTATTTATTGATGAACTTCATACATTAATTGGTGCAGGTGGAGCAGAAGGTGCAATTGATGCATCTAACATTTTAAAACCATCTTTAGCACGCGGAGAGTTACAATGTATTGGGGCGACAACCTTAGATGAATATCGTAAATATATTGAAAAAGACGCGGCTTTAGAAAGACGTTTCCAACCAATTCACGTTGATGAGCCAAGTTTAGACGAATCAACTCAAATATTGAAAGGTTTACGTGATCGTTACGAAGCGCATCACCGTGTATCTATTACAGATGATGCAATTGATGCAGCTGTAAAGCTTTCAGACCGCTATATTACAGATCGTTTCTTACCAGATAAAGCAATTGATTTAATTGATGAAGCTGCTTCAAAGGTTCGCTTACGCTCTTATACAACACCACCAAATTTAAAAGAGCTTGAAGTAAAACTTGAGGAAATTAGAAAAGAAAAAGATGCAGCTGTGCAAAGTCAAGAATTTGAAAAAGCTGCTTCCTTACGTGATATGGAACAACGCTTACGTGAAAAGTTAGAAGATACGAAGCGTCAATGGAAAGAGCAACAAGGAAAAGAAAACTCAGAAGTGACAGTAGAAGATATTGCAAATGTCGTTTCTACGTGGACTCGTATACCGGTTTCTAAACTTGCACAAACAGAGACTGATAAATTATTAAACTTAGAATCCATTCTTCACAACCGTGTTATTGGTCAAGATGAAGCGGTAGTAGCTGTAGCGAAAGCTGTTCGTCGTGCTAGAGCAGGATTGAAAGATCCGAAACGTCCGATTGGTTCATTTATTTTCTTAGGACCAACAGGTGTAGGTAAAACAGAACTAGCAAGAGCATTAGCGGAATCTATGTTCGGTGATGAGGATGCAATGATTCGCATCGATATGTCTGAGTACATGGAGAAGCATTCGACTTCTCGTTTAGTTGGATCTCCTCCAGGATATGTTGGATATGAAGAAGGTGGACAATTAACAGAAAAGGTTCGCCGTAAGCCATATTCAGTTGTCCTATTAGATGAAGTAGAGAAAGCTCATCCTGATGTGTTTAACATTTTACTACAAGTATTAGAAGATGGTCGCTTAACGGATTCTAAAGGGCGTACAGTTGATTTCCGTAATACAATTGTTATTATGACATCTAACGTTGGTGCAGATGCGTTAAAACGTAATAAACATCTTGGATTTAACGTACAAGATGAGAGCCGCGATTATTCAGATATGAAAGGTAAAGTAATGGATGAACTGAAAAAGGCATTTCGTCCAGAATTCTTAAACCGTATTGATGAAATTATCGTGTTCCATATGCTTGAGAAAAAACATATTCAAGAGATTGTAACACTTATGGTGAATCAGTTAGTGAAGCGCTTAAAAGAGCAAGAGATTGAATTGCATTTAACAGAAGGAGCGATTTCAGCCATTGCTGATAAAGGATTTGACCGAGAATACGGTGCTCGTCCGCTTCGTAGAGCAATTCAGAAACATGTAGAAGATAGACTATCGGAAGAACTTTTAAAAGGTGCTATTGAGAAAGGACAAAAAGTTATCTTTGATGTTGAAGGGGAATCATTTGTCATTCATAGTGCTGAAAAGGTAAAATAAGTATAGACAAACTAAGAGGGCTACGAGATAGCCCTCTTTCTTGTACGAGAAGGATAAACTGTTTATAGATGAAAGTGAAGTGAAATATAAAACGATATGGCTAAAAAGAAAACAAAATTCACATGTCAAGAGTGTGGTTATCAGTCACCAAAATATATGGGGAAATGCCCTGGTTGTGGTCAATGGAATACGCTTGTTGAAGAGATGGAACCGGTTGTATCATCAAGACGCCTTAATTATGCCAATGCAATTCAATCGGAAGTAACAAAACCAAGACGCCTAACAGAAGTAGAAACAAAATCTGAGGCACGTATTGAAACGAAATTCCAAGAGTTTAACCGTGTACTTGGTGGTGGGATTGTAGATGGATCCTTAGTACTTATTGGTGGAGACCCTGGGATTGGGAAATCAACATTGTTATTACAAATTTCATCGCAATTAGCAGATTCTTCATATGATGTACTATACATATCAGGTGAGGAGTCAGCAAAGCAGATTAAACTTCGTGCAGATCGTTTGCATGTAAAGGGTAGTAATCTATTTGTTGTAGCAGAAACTGATCTACAGCGAATTGCAGCGCACATTGAAGAAATGAATCCGGCTTTTGTTGTTATTGACTCTATTCAAACGATACATTTACCTGAAGTGACGTCAGCCCCAGGAAGTGTAGCGCAAGTACGTGAATGTACAGCGGAATTAATGAAACTTGCAAAAACGAAAGGAATTCCTATTTTTATCGTCGGACATGTAACAAAAGAGGGGGCAATTGCAGGACCTCGTATGTTAGAACATATGGTCGATGCAGTTCTTTACTTTGAAGGAGATCGTCATCATACATATCGTATTTTGCGAGCTGTGAAGAATCGTTTTGGCTCCACGAATGAAATGGGTATTTTTGAAATGAAAGAGCTCGGTCTTGCGGAAGTCTTAAACCCTTCTGAAATTTTTCTTGAGGAAAGACCCGTTGGAGTCGCAGGATCAACAGTAGTTGCCTCAATGGAAGGAACAAGACCGGTTTTAGTAGAAATACAAGCATTAATCTCCCCTACTAGTTTTGGAAACCCTCGAAGAATGGCGACGGGAATTGATCATAACCGTGTATCGCTTATTATGGCAGTGCTAGAAAAAAGAACAGGTTTATTATTGCAAAACCAAGACGCATATTTAAAAGTAGCAGGTGGTTTGAAATTAGATGAACCAGCAATTGATTTAGCTGTGGCTTTAAGTATTGCTTCAAGTTTTAGAGATAAATCTACGACACCAACTGATGCAGTAATAGGAGAAGTAGGATTAACTGGAGAAATAAGAAGAGTATCAAGAATTGAACAACGTGTACAAGAAGCAGCTAAATTAGGATTTCAACGTGCTATTATTCCTAGAAAAAATTTGGGAGGATGGACAATTCCGGATGGGATTGAGGTAGTAGGTGTATCTAATTTAGGGGAAGCGCTTCGTTTGACATTAGGAGGCTAGGCTATGGAAGAAAACAAGCAACGTGTCAAAAGTATGATTAATATTTTACAGCTCGTGGCCCCAGGAACACCACTGCGCGAAGGGATAGATAATGTGCTTCGCGCACAAACAGGGGGACTAATTGTTCTTGGATATAATGAACAAATTAAAAGTATTGTTGATGGGGGATTTCACATTAATTGTGCATTCTCTCCTGCTAGTTTATACGAATTAGCAAAAATGGATGGGGCACTTATTTTAAATGAAACTGGAAGTAAAATTTTAATTGCAAATGCACAGTTAGTTCCAGAGGCATCTATTGATTCTATTGAAACAGGTATGCGCCACCGGACGGCAGAGCGTGTAGCAAAGCAGACAGGTAGTCTCGTTGTGGCTATTTCACAAAGACGTAACGTAATTACACTATATCAAGGGAATTTACGTTATACACTAAAGGATATAGGTGTTATTTTAACAAAGGCAAACCAAGCTATTCAAACGTTAGAAAAATATAAGGCTGTATGGAATGATGGTATTACGAATTTGGGCATTCTAGAATTTGAAGAAGTCGTTACAATGTCCGAGGTGGTTCATGTGTTACATAGTGTTGAAATGGTACTGCGGATTAAAAATGAAATATTGAGCTATATTCATGAGTTAGGAACGGAAGGTAGGTTAATTCGTTTACAACTTACAGAACTACTAGCTGATTTAGAGGCAGAGGCAGCGTTATTAATTAAAGATTATTATCAAGAAAAAACACAAGACCATCATCAAATTTTGAAAAAGTTACAAGATCTTGCGAATACACAACTTCTAGAGGATAGCGATTTAGTTAAATTGCTTGGCTATCCAGGACAAATGAGTTTAGAAGAAAGTGTGACGCCGAGAGGATACCGAATCACAAGCAAAATTTCGCGCGTTCCGCCACTTATCATTGAAAATTTAATTAATCGATTTAAGACTTTGCAAGGTGTTTGTCGAGCAACTATTAATGAATTGGATGATGTGGAAGGAATTGGAGAAGTAAGGGCGAAGAAAATACGAGAAGGCTTAAAAAGAATCCAAGAGCATCTCTATATGAGTAGACACAATTAAGAATATTACATTGATTCCATAATATAACGACACTAGAACATTTTTGGTATAAGATATGGTATATTGGTAAATAAAACTATTTATAAAAAAACACGTCCGCTTTTGCATTCGGCGTTTTGATTAGCGAAACAATGGTTAATAATGAGTAGGAGGTGGTTGGATGTTAAAACGGATTGTACAGCTCTTCTTTCTAGTAATTGGCGGAGCGTTAGGGATTTACTTAATCCCAAAAGTTATTAATGTATTAGACATCGGTGCCGTTCCTTTATTGGAAGGATCGTATGTTCGTGCAATTATTGGTGCAATTATTTTATTTTTAACAACATTTTGGCTTGTAGATTATATTGTTCAACTTATTAAGCATATTGAAGAGGCTCTTGTAAAGGCGCCTGTAGCGGATGTTTTATTTGGTACATTAGGGTTAATCTCTGGTCTTATTGTTGCATATTTAATTTTAATACCAATTCGTGAATTTACAATTCCAGTTATTAGCACAGTGTTGCAAGTGTTCTTTACTCTTTTACTTGGATATTTAGGATTCCAAGTAGGGTTTAAAAAGAGGAATGAACTGCTAGGATTATTTACATTACCACAACGTGGGAAGAAGAAAAATAATAATAGTGAGAATGAAGAAACTGAGGTAGAAGAATCTACAACTCATTGGAAAATTCTCGATACGAGTGTAATTATCGATGGGCGTATTGCTGATATTTGCCAAACAAAGTTTTTAGAAGGAACAATTGTGATTCCACAATTCGTGTTAGAAGAACTTCAGCACATTGCCGATTCTTCTGATGCTTTAAAGCGTAATCGTGGTCGCAGAGGATTAGATATTTTAAATCGTATTCAAAAAGAGATGCCGATTCCGGTAGAAATTTATGAAGGCGATTTCGATGATATTCAAGAAGTGGATAGCAAACTTGTAAAGTTGGCGAAAATCACTGGTGGAACGGTAGTAACGAATGATTTCAATTTAAACAAAGTTTCTGAATTACAAGGGGTAACGGTGTTAAATATTAACGATTTAGCTAATGCAATTAAACCTGTTGTACTCCCAGGTGAAGAACTGAGTGTTTATGTTGTCAAAGATGGAAAAGAACAAAATCAAGGTGTTGCATATTTAGATGATGGCACGATGATTGTAGTAGAAGATGGTAGAGAATATGTAGGTTCACAACTCAATGTGCTTGTTACTAGTGTGTTACAAACATCGGCTGGGCGTATGATTTTCGCCAAACGTAAATTATTAGAAAAAGCATTATAAGTAGAGGATTATTAATATGTATACATTAATTATTCCAGCAGCTGGTCAAGGTAAGCGGATGGGTGCTGGTAAAAATAAGTTGTTCTTACTTATTAATGAAGTACCGATTATTGTGCATACGTTACGTGCTTTTGAAAAAGATAAAGCGTGCAAAAGTATTATTATGGCAATTAACGAAGAAGAACGTCCGTATTTTGAAGAATTAATGCAGAAGTATCCAATTGAAAAGCCAGTACAATTTATTCAGGGCGGAGCCGAAAGACAAGATAGTGTATATAACGCCATTCAGCATACTAGTGATGTTGAGTATGTTCTTGTACATGACGGCGCGCGTCCATTTGTAACGAACAAAGTGATTCAAGATGTATTAACTGCAGCGGAAAAATATGGAGCGTCCATTTGTGCGGTACCAGTGAAAGATACAGTTAAGAAAGTAGAGCAGGGTATCGTTGTCGAAACGGTAGAAAGATCTCAGCTTAAAGCTGTACAAACACCACAAGGGTTCGCTGTTTCTCTTTTGTTAGAAGCTCATAGAAGTGCAAAACAGGGTTGTTTCCTTGGTACAGATGATGCAAGCCTCGTAGAACGTATCGGGAAGCAAGTAGGTGTAGTAGAGGGGAGTTACTATAATATTAAAGTGACGACTCCAGAGGATTTATTAATTGCTGAAAGTTTCCTTCATGTTCAAAAGAAATGAAAGTGATGATTATAGCGAAAAAAAGCTCGGCAACAGCCGGGCTTTTCTTTATAAGGATAGCGATATAATATAGAATCATAAAGCTCTGTAGTTTAGCTTGAGGAGGATGTAAAAAATGTTTCGAATCGGACAAGGTTTTGATGTGCATGAGTTTGCGGAAGGTAGACCGTTAATTATTGGTGGAATTACAATTCCTCATGAGAAAGGATTAATTGGTCATTCAGATGCAGACGTATTGTTACATACGATTGCGGATGCATGTTTAGGTGCAATTGCAGCTGGGGATATTGGAAAGCATTTCCCTGATACAGATCCTGCTTTTAAAGATGCTGATTCAGCTGTATTGCTGCAAAAGGTTTGGGAATTTGTACGTGAACAAGGTTACGAGTTAGGGAATCTAGATTGTACAATTATTGCTCAAAAGCCAAAGATGGCACCGCATATTGAAAGTATGCGTAAACGTATTAGTGAACTATTAGAAACGTCTATTGACAATATCAATGTAAAAGCAACAACAACAGAAAAATTAGGATTTACAGGTAGAGAAGAAGGAATTGCTTCTCAAGCAGTTGTTTTATTACAGAAAAAATAATGGTTTTTAATTCGTAAGATGGATAATCACATTTTTTTGGTGTACAATTATAGAATGTGTTGACATTAAGAATGGAAGGTGTACCAATTATGGAAAAGCAAGTGAGAGTGCGCTATGCGCCAAGTCCAACAGGACACTTACATATCGGAAATGCGCGTACGGCATTATTTAATTATTTATTTGCTCGTCATCAAGATGGTAAGTTTATTATTCGTATTGAAGATACTGATGTGAAACGTAATGTTGCTGGTGGAGAAGAAAGCCAATTAAAATACTTGAAATGGCTCGGTATGGACTGGGATGAAGGTGTTGATGTTGGTGGTGAATTTGGACCATATCGTCAAACAGAGCGTTTAGATATTTATAAAAAATTATATGAAGATTTATTAGAACGCGGTTTAGCTTACAAATGTTATATGACAGAAGAAGAGCTAGAAGCAGAGCGTGAAGGACAAATCTCTCGTGGTGAAACACCGCGTTATGCTGGAAACCACCGTGATTTAACTGAGGAGCAAATGAAGGGATTTGAGGCTGAAGGCCGCATTCCGAGTATTCGTTTCCGTGTACCGGTTGATCGCGACTACACGTTTAAAGATATCGTAAAAGATGAAGTTGCATTCCATTCAAATGATTTCGGTGATTTCGTTATCGTGAAAAAAGATGGAATTCCAACTTATAACTTTGCGGTAGCAGTAGATGATCACTTAATGGAGATTACACATGTACTTCGTGGTGATGATCATATTTCAAATACGCCAAAACAAATGATGATTTACGAAGCTTTCGGTTGGGATATTCCGCAATTTGGTCATATGACTTTAATTGTAAACGAAAGCCGTAAAAAGTTAAGTAAGCGTGATGAATCTATTATTCAATTTATTGAGCAATATAAAGAGCTTGGATATCTTCCAGAAGCGATCTTTAACTTTATTGCACTACTAGGTTGGTCGCCAGTAGGAGAAGAAGAAATCTTCTCTCAAGAAGAATTTATCAAAATGTTCGATGCAGCTCGTTTATCAAAATCACCTGCATTATTTGATTCTCAAAAACTAAAATGGATGAACAACCAATATATGAAAAAGCAAGATTTAGATACGGTGGTAGAATTAAGCTTACCGCATCTAGTGAAAGCTGGACGTATAGGTGAAACTTTAAGCGAACAAGAACAAGCTTGGATTCGTGATGTAATTGCGTTATATCATGAACAAATGAGTTTTGGAGCTGAAATTGTAGAGCTTTCTGAAATGTTCTTCAAAGATCATGTTGATTATGAAGAAGAAGGACAAGAAGTATTAAAAGGTAAACAAGTACCAGAAGTACTTCGTGCATTTGCGAGTCAAGTAGAAGCACTAGAAGCGATGGAACCAGCAGCGATTAAGGCGGTTATTAAAGCAGTGCAAAAGGAAACAGGTCATAAAGGTAAAAACTTATTTATGCCAATCCGTGTTGCAACTACTGGTCAAACACATGGCCCAGAGCTTCCTAATGCTATTGCACTTCTTGGAAAAGAAAAAGTTTTAAATCGTCTTCAAAAAGTAATTGGTTAACATTTTCTAGATTTAGAAATATAATAAGTATACTTAAAACCTAATAAGGAAAAGCGACGAGAAGGAGAAGTAGAAAATCAGGCTTTTTACAGAGAGAACCACCTTTAGGCTGGAAGTGGTTTATAAGCGGATTTTTGAAATGCCCCTTCGAGTCTTCTGCTGAACAGCGAATTGTTTTGTGAAACGTCTTAGGGCGTAAAGTAAGCAGAAGCGGTGTACACCGTTATCATAGATGAGTTTGAGGCTTTCTTTAGCCTAAACAGAGTGGAACCGCGCTTATAAGGCGTCTCTGTCAATATGACAGAGGCGTCTTTTTTATACCGTAAAAATGGGTATGAGTATAAGTTTTATCCCCGTGTATAAAGATTTAGGGGGATAAGTAGGGAGTTAGTTCACTCGAAAAAGCAGCCCATAAAGGGGAGGGAGCGTCGATGTTTAAGAGGCTTCGGGAAGATATTGAAGTCGTTTTTGAACAGGATCCAGCGGCAAGAAGTTATTTCGAAGTCATTTTGACTTACTCTGGATTACATGCAGTTTGGGCCCATCGAATTGCACATGCTTTTTATAAAAAGAATTTCTTCTTTATTGCACGTTGGATCTCACAAGTTAGTCGTTTTTTTACCGGTATTGAGATTCATCCAGGAGCAACAATTGGTCGTCGTTTTTTCATAGACCATGGAATGGGGGTTGTAATTGGAGAAACGTGCGAGATTGGTGATAATGTAACGATCTATCAAGGTGTTACATTAGGTGGTACGGGTAAAGAAAAGGGGAAGAGGCACCCTACAATTCAGGATAATGTATTAATTGCAACAGGTGCTAAAGTACTAGGTTCTATTACAGTTGGAGAGAATTCTAAAATTGGAGCAGGGTCTGTCGTATTAAAAGAAGTGCCTGCACATTCTACAGTTGTAGGTATACCTGGCCGAGTCGTTATTCAAAATGGAGTAAAGATCGGTCAAGAATTAAATCATTCTGACCTTCCAGACCCAATTTTTGATAAGTTAAAGGTCATGGAAGTAGAACTTGATAAATTGAAAAAACAACTTGAAGTAAAGGTAGAAAGGAAGGATAAAAATGACTATTCACATTTATAATACGTTAACGCGTCAAAAGGAAGAGTTTACTCCATTAGAAGAAAATAAGGTAAAGATGTATGTGTGTGGACCTACAGTTTATAACTATATTCACATTGGGAATGCAAGACCACCTATGGTATTTGATACGGTACGCCGTTATTTAGAATATAAAGGGTATGATGTGCAGTATGTATCTAACTTTACTGACGTAGATGATAAATTAATTAAAGCAGCAAATGAATTAGGTGAAGATGTGCCGACAATTGCTGACCGTTTCGTTGAAGCGTATTTTGAAGATGTAACGGCACTAGGTTGCAAACATGCAACAGTTCATCCGCGTGTAACGGAAAATATGGATATCATTATTGAATTTATTCAAGAACTTGTGAATAAAGGATATGCATATGAATCAGAAGGTGATGTGTACTTTAGAACGAAGGAATTTGAAGGATACGGTAAATTATCGCATCAACCAATCGCCGACTTACGTCACGGTGCACGCATTGAAGTAGGAGAAAAGAAACAAGATCCTCTTGATTTTGCTCTATGGAAAGCTGCGAAAGAAGGAGAAATCTTCTGGGAAAGCCCTTGGGGGAAAGGTCGTCCAGGCTGGCATATTGAATGCTCAGCAATGGCGCGTAAATACTTAGGAGATACAATCGATATTCATGCTGGTGGTCAAGACTTGGCATTTCCTCATCATGAGAATGAAATTGCGCAGTCTGAGGCATTAACAGGAAAAACATTTGCACGTTATTGGATGCACAATGGATATATTAATATTAATAATGAGAAGATGTCTAAGTCACTGGGGAACTTCATTTTAGTTCACGATATCATTAAGCAATATGATCCACAGCTAATTAGATTCTTTATGCTATCGGTACATTACCGTCACCCAATTAATTTCAGTGAAGATTTACTACAAAGTACAAATAACGGACTGGAAAGAATTAAAACGGCTTACGGTAATTTAAAACACCGTATGGAAAGTAGTACTGATTTAACAGATCATAATGAGAAGTGGTTAGCGGAACTGGAAAAATTCCAGACTGCATTTGAAGAAGCAATGAATGATGACTTCAACACTGCTAATGCAATCACTGAGTTATATAATGTAGCAAATCATGCAAATCAATATTTACTGGAAGAACATACGTCTACAGTTGTAATTGAAGCATACGTAAAACAACTTGAAACATTATTTGATATTTTAGGGTTAGAATTAGCGCAAGAAGAGTTGCTTGATGAAGAAATTGAGGTACTTATTCAAAAGCGCATTGAAGCTCGTAAAAATCGTGATTTTGCGTTATCGGATCAAATTCGCGATGATTTAAAAGACCGTAATATTATTTTAGAAGATACCGCTCAAGGTACAAGATGGAAAAGAGGATAAGAATGATTGATGCAAAGCAATTAAACAGCTTAGCGTTAGCATATATGGGTGATGCGGTATATGAACAATATATCCGCTATCACCTACTTCAAAAAGGGAAAGTTCGTCCTAATCAATTGCATCGATTAGGGACAAGCTTTGTTTCGGCAAAAGCGCAGGCGAAAGTTGTTTATCATTTATTAGAGACAGCATTTTTAACAGAGGAAGAAGAGGCGGTACTAAGAAGAGGGCGTAATGCAAATTCAGGTACTGTCCCGAAAAATACTGATGTACAAACATATCGATATAGTACAGCCTTTGAAGCGCTAATTGGCTATCATCACTTATTAAATAATCGTGAAAGATTAGACGAAATTGTATATAAGGCAATTGCTGTTTTAGAAGAAAAGGAAGGGGGCACATCATCATGAGTAGTGAATATATTATCGGACGTAACCCTGTAATTGAAGCGTTACGCTCAGGAAGAGATATTAATAAAATTTGGATCGCGGAAGGTGCTGCCAAAGGACAAATACAAATTGTACTAGCACTAGCGAAAGAAAATAAGATTATTTTACAACATGCACCAAAGAAGAAGTTAGACCAGTTAGTTGAGGGGAACCATCAAGGTGTAATTGCTCAAGTGGCTGCATATCAATATGCTGAGCTAGAAGATCTATTTAAAGTGGCAGAGAAGCGTAACGAAGATCCGTTCTTCTTAATTTTAGATGAAATCGAAGACCCGCATAACCTAGGTTCTATTATGCGTACTGCGGATGCAACAGGAGCTCATGGAATTATTATTCCGAAAAGAAGAGCTGTGGGACTTACTGCATCAGTTGCGAAAGCATCGACTGGAGCAATTGAATATATTCCTGTTGCACGTGTAACGAATTTATCTCGTACAATCGATGAATTAAAAGAACGTGGACTTTGGATTGCTGGTACAGATGCAAAAGGGAAAACGGATTACCGTAATTTAGATGGTAAAATGCCAATTGGATTAGTAATTGGAAGTGAAGGAAAAGGTATGAGTCGTATTATTGGTGAAAAATGTGATTTCTTAATTACTTTACCGATGGTCGGTAAAGTTACATCCTTAAATGCTTCAGTAGCCGCAAGTTTGTTAATGTATGAGGTATATCGTAAGCGTCACGAAATTGGTAAATAAAAAATGAACGATATTTTAATCGTTGACGGTTACAACATTATCGGAGCTTGGGGAGACTTGAAGAAACTACGGGATGTAGATTTGCAATCATCAAGAGATGCACTGATTGATAAGATGGCGGATTACCAAGGATACACAGGTACAAAGGTAATGATAGTTTTTGATGCTTATACAGTCCAAGGTATTGAAAAAAAGATGAAACAATCGCGTGTGGAAGTCATATTCACGAGGAAGAATCAAACTGCAGATGAAAAGATAGAGCAGCTTGCGATTGAGCTTAGAAATATAAATACGCAAATATATGTTGCGACTTCTGATTATACGGAACAATGGGTTATATTTGCGCAAGGTGCTCTTCGGAAATCTGCACGTGAATTGGAGTTGGAAGTACAAGCGATGGAGCAACAAGTAAGAAGGCGTACACAAGACACAAAAGAAAAGCAACCCGCCATGCGAAAGATATTTAGTAAAGATATTACAGAAAAATTAGAAAAATTAAGAAGAGGAGAGCGTTGAAGCATTGACGCTCTTTATCTTTTTACTGTATAATATTGCTAAATAAATAGCGGTCGGAGGGATCAAGGTGGAAGCAGGCTTCGTAAGTGTAGGCGACGTTACATTTCGTGATTTAGAGGATGAGGCAATCGTTGAGTTAGTTCGAAAAGGTAATACTGACGCTCTAGAATATTTGATTCACAAATATAAGAACTTTGTTCGCGCGAAATCGAGATCTTATTTCTTAGTGGGTGCCGATCGAGAAGATATTGTTCAAGAAGGTATGATTGGATTGTTTAAAGCGATTCGTGATTATAAAGAGGACAAGCTGTCTTCATTCAAAGCATTTGCTGAACTGTGTATCACTCGGCAAATTATTACCGCTATTAAAACAGCAACAAGGCAAAAACATATTCCGTTAAATTCATATGTGTCTTTAGATAAGCCGATTTATGATGAGGAATCTGATCGGACATTATTAGATGTTATTTCGGAAGCGAAGGTAACGGATCCTGAAGAAATGATTATAAGTCAGGAAGAATATACAGACATAGAATCTAAAATATCTGAATTATTAAGCGATTTAGAAAGAAAAGTGCTTTCTTTATATCTAGATGGTCGTTCTTATCAAGAGATTTCGGAACAGTTAAATAGACATGTGAAATCTATTGATAACGCTTTACAGAGGGTGAAGCGGAAATTGGAACGATATATGGAAATGAGAGAGAGTACCACTTTAAATTCATAACAAATGCTACAGGTGTAAAAAATCACCTGTTTTCTTTTTGTAGAGAGTGCAAAAGGCATGTCATTGACATTGTCTTTTGTTGTATGATACATTTTTAGGGACATAATGTTACAAGGTTGGTGTAACTAATGAGGAAAAAAGTTGTACTCTCATGTGAAGAGTGTAAAAATCGAAACTACTCTACGATGAAAGATACGAGCTCAGTAGAGCGACTTGAAATAAAGAAGTTTTGTAAAACATGCAATCAGCATACAGTTCACAAGGAAACAAAATAAATAATTGAAATAATACACTGGAGGTCCCGTAGATGCGTTTAACGAACTTTTTCGGCGATGTAGGTCGCGAAATGAAAAAAGTAAGTTGGCCTAAAAAAGATGAATTACTCCGTTCAACAGCGACTGTTATCGCTACAGTTGTCTTCTTTGCGATTTTCTTCGCAGTGGTTGATATGGGCATTTCTTCTTTAATTCGGTTAATTCTTGGTTAATTCTTGAATAAGAAGCACTTATCCATGATATAATGTTATTTATAAGAACTGTGTAAAGGCCCGGTGAACGGGTTTTTTCATTTGCGCAAAAAAATGTACGTCAGGGAGGGAAGGACGCTCGTCCTAAATGAATGGAAAAAAGTTGGTATGTTGTCCATACTTATTCTGGATATGAAAATAAAGTAAAAGCAAACCTAGAGAAACGTGTAGAATCAATGGGTATGCAAGATAAAATTTTCCGTGTTGTTGTCCCGGAAGAAGTA
This sequence comes from Bacillus sp. K2I17, assembly GCF_002209985.1. Lineage (NCBI taxonomy): Bacteria > Bacillati > Bacillota > Bacilli > Caryophanales > Bacillaceae > Bacillus > Bacillus sp. K2I17. The sequence goes on along the minus strand of NZ_NJGF01000028.1, from coordinate 41,067 downwards.
GAAGTAGAAATGAAAAACGGTAAAGAAAAATTAATGAAAAGAAAAGTGTTCCCAGGTTATGTATTAGTAGAATTAATCATGACTGATGACTCTTGGTATGTTGTACGTAACACGCCAGGTGTAACTGGGTTCGTTGGTTCTTCTGGTTCTGGATCTAAACCATCACCTCTATTAGAAGAGGAAGTGGTTACCATTATGAAGCATATGGGAATGGACAACGAAGTGGTTGATTTCGACTTTGAACTTCATGAGACAGTGCGTGTAAATGAGGGGCCATTCGCAGATTATACAGGTGCTATTGAAGAAATTGATGTGGAGAAGAAAAAGGTTAGCGTGCTTGTGGACATGTTTGGTCGCGAGACTCCAGTTGAGCTTGACTTCCATCAAATTGAAAAATTATAAAATGAAACTTGAAATGAATTGTAAAAAGTGATAATATCTTTTAAGTCAGTACGTCTTCGTTATCGGAGACGTTTTTTGAAAGATTTTATCCTTACAGATAAAATATGACGTGGGAGGGCAAATCACTGTCCAATTGACCACATCACGGACTTAAGGAGGTGTGTCTCGTGGCTAAAAAGGTAATTAAAATGGTAAAGCTTCAAATTCCTGCAGGTAAAGCTAACCCAGCTCCACCAGTTGGTCCAGCATTAGGACAAGCAGGTGTTAACATCATGGGCTTCTGTAAAGAGTTTAACGCTCGTACAGCTGATCAAGCTGGTCTTATCATCCCTGTTGAAATTACGGTATTTGAGGACCGTTCATTCACTTTCATTACTAAAACTCCTCCTGCTGCTGTTCTTCTTAAGAAAGTAGCTGGTATTGAGTCTGGTTCTGGTGAACCAAACCGTAATAAAGTGGCAACTGTTAAGCGTGATAAAGTACGCGAAATCGCTGAAACTAAAATGCCTGACCTAAACGCTGCTAGTGTAGAAGCTGCAATGCGTATGGTTGAAGGTACTGCACGCAGTATGGGCATCGTTATCGAAGACTAATTCGATTTGTTTTTTTAAAAAGGTTGCGGGTCTGGAATTCCAATTCGCAACCTTTATTATCGTAAATGATTATCGTTTTTAAATAAATGGATGGCGCGCATCCTCAGGTTATACCTGAAAATAAGCGTAAACGTGGGAGGTTATTCCGCTAAAACCACATTCGAGGAGGAAATAAAAATGGCTAAAAGAGGTAAAAAGTACGTAGAAGCTGCAAAGCTTGTTGATCGTGCAACTGCTTACTCTGCAACAGAAGCAGTAGAATTAGTAAAGAAAACAAACACAGCTAAATTTGATGCGACTGTAGAAGTTGCATTCCGTTTAGGTGTTGACCCTAAGAAAGCTGACCAACAAATCCGTGGTGCAGTTGTTCTTCCACACGGTACTGGTAAAGTACAACGTGTATTAGTATTCGCTAAAGGTGAAAAGGCTAAAGAAGCTGAAGCTGCTGGAGCTGACTTCGTAGGCGATGCTGATTACATCGGTAAAATCCAACAAGGTTGGTTCGATTTCGATGTAGTAGTAGCAACTCCTGACATGATGGGTGAAGTTGGTAAACTTGGTCGCGTATTAGGACCTAAAGGTTTAATGCCAAACCCTAAAACTGGAACAGTTACTTTCGATGTAACTAAAGCTGTTAACGAAATCAAAGCTGGTAAAGTTGAATACCGCGTTGATAAAGCTGGTAACATCCACGTTCCAATCGGTAAAGTATCTTTCGAAGATGCTAAATTAGTAGAAAACTTCGGAACAATTGCTGACACTTTACAAAAAGTTAAGCCAGCTGCTGCAAAAGGTACTTACATGAAGAACGTAACAGTTGCTTCTACAATGGGACCTGGCGTACGTGTAGACGTTTCTACATTAGCGTAAAATTTGGAAGTTGACTTCATAAAGAAGTTTTTATATAATCATTTATGTTGTGAATTTAATTAGTGTACCGTAGACAGTAGGTGTCAATAGACTTAATTTCCTACCTAGGTGTTAATATACGAAACGGAATTTTTTTCTGTGACTATATGCCTCCATGTCTACAAGTTGGGCATGGAGGTTTTTAGTGCACTTTCGGTACATCTTCTATATAATCTACAGGAGGTGTAATAACATGAGCAAAGTAATCGAAACTAAACAACAAGTTGTAACTGAAATCGCGGACAAACTTCGCGAAAGTAAATCTACAATCGTTGTTGACTACCGTGGTTTAACAGTTTCTGAAGTAACAGAATTACGTAAAAACTTACGTGAAGCTGGCGTTGAGTTCAAAGTTTACAAAAACTCTTTAACTCGTCGTGCTGCAGAGTCTGCTAAAATGGCTGAGTTAAACGAATTCTTAACAGGACCAAACGCAATCGCGTTCAGTAACGAGGATGTAGTTGCTCCTGCGAAAGTATTAAACGACTTCGCTACAAAACATGAAGCTTTAGAAATTAAAGCTGGTGTAATCGAAGGTAAACTTGTAACACTTGATGAGGTTAAAGCTATCGCTACTCTTCCATCACGTGAAGGCTTACTTTCTATGCTTCTTAGCGTTCTTCAAGCTCCAATCCGTAACCTTGCACTTGCTACTAAAGCAGTTGCAGAACAAAAGGAAGAGCAAGGCGCTTAATTTTTTAAAAGATAATTACTTGTTATCTATAAAACAATACAAACCTATTTAAGGGAGGATATTTACAATGACTAAAGAACAAATCATTGAAGCAGTTAAATCTATGACTGTATTAGAACTTAACGACTTAGTAAAAGCTATCGAGGAAGAATTCGGCGTAACTGCTGCTGCTCCTGTAGCTGTAGCTGGTGGCGCTGGTGAAGCTGCTGCTGAGAAAACTGAATTTGACGTAGTACTTGCAAGTGCTGGCGCTCAAAAAATCAAAGTTATCAAAGCTGTACGTGAAATCACTGGTCTTGGCTTAAAAGAAGCTAAAGAATTAGTTGACAACACTCCAAAAGCAATCAAAGAAGGCGTTTCTAAAGAGGAAGCTGAAGAAATGAAAGCTAAACTTGAAGAAGTTGGCGCTGCTGTAGAAGTTAAGTAATTAACTTTTGATGCTTTAAAAAAAGCTCGCTCTCATGCGAGCTTTTTTTTTAACTGTAAAGAAAAGAGGTGGCCATATGGCAGACCATTATTTTTCTAACGACCCTTCTAGTAAAAGTGATCGTAAACGATGGGAATTTACACTTCGTGGATCTCAATTTACTTTCTTATCTGACCGTGGGGTGTTCTCGAAAAACGAAGTGGACTTTGGTTCTCGTCTTTTAATTGAAGCGTTTCAAGTGCCAGATATTAAAGGTGATATATTAGACGTAGGTTGTGGATATGGACCAATTGGTTTATCGTTGGCGAAAGAGTTTCAAGACCGTAAAGTTCACATGGTGGATGTGAATGAAAGGGCGCTTGAGCTTGCGAAAGAAAATGCCGCTAACAATAGAATTGGAAATGTACGCATTTTTCAAAGTAGCGTCTATGAAAATGTAGATGGTATGTATGCTGCTATTCTATCTAATCCTCCAATTCGTGCAGGTAAAGATATCGTGCATGAGATTTTAGAAAAGGCTGTAGAGTATTTAGTTCCAGGTGGAGAGTTGTGGATTGTTATTCAAAAGAAGCAAGGTGCACCATCTGCACTGAAGAAACTAGAGGAAGTATTTTCTGAAGTCGAAGTTGTAGAAAAGAAAAAAGGATATTATATCATAAAATCAAAAAAACGTTGACGGTTATTTTTGGCTATGTTAACATTATACAATGCCAATATATGATTTTCTGCGTTGAGAAAGATGTATATTTTTGTTTCTCTTGGAAAAGATAGTAAAATCAGCAGATTATGAAACAGAATGATGGTTTTCTTATAGAAGCCATTTTTCTTTTTTGAGCAGGTAGAAAGACTCAACGTATTTATCTTTAAGAGAAAAAACTACGCTAATAGCAGTAGTTGTATTTATTTGTGATTTTGCACAAATTTTTTTGTGCATTTATAATACTCATGATTTGAGGGGTGAAGCAGTTGACAGGTCAACTAGTTCAATACGGACGCCACCGCCAACGAAGAAGTTATGCCCGTATTAGTGAAGTATTAGAGTTACCAAATCTTATCGAAATTCAAACCTCTTCTTATCAGTGGTTTCTTGATGAGGGTTTGCGAGAAATGTTCCAGGACATTTCTCCGATCGAAGACTTTACGGGAAATCTATCGCTTGAATTTATCGACTACAGCTTAGGTGAACCTAAATACTCTGTAGACGAATGCAAAGAGCGTGATGTGACGTATGCAGCACCACTTCGTGTAAAAGTGCGTCTAATCAACAAGGAAACTGGTGAAGTAAAAGAACAAGATGTGTTCATGGGAGATTTCCCACTCATGACAGAGACTGGAACATTCGTAATTAACGGTGCAGAACGTGTTATCGTTTCCCAGTTAGTTCGCTCTCCAAGCGTATACTATAGTGGCAAAGTGGATAAAAACGGAAAACGTGGTTTTACTGCTACTGTAATTCCAAACCGCGGAGCTTGGTTAGAGTATGAGACAGATGCTAAGGATGTTGTATATGTGCGTATTGACCGTACGCGTAAACTTCCTGTAACTGTTTTGTTACGCGCATTAGGGTTTGGCTCTGATCAAGAAATCACCGAGCTTTTAGGTGATAACGAATACTTAAGCAACACATTAGAAAAAGACAACACAGATAGCACAGAAAAAGCATTGCTTGAAATTTATGAGCGTCTACGTCCTGGTGAACCACCAACAGTAGAAAATGCTAAGAGCTTACTTGTGTCTCGTTTCTTCGATCCAAAGCGCTACGATTTAGCAAATGTAGGTCGCTATAAGATCAACAAGAAGTTACACATTAAAAACAGATTGTTTAATCAACGTTTAGCTGAAACATTAGTGGATCCAGAAACTGGTGAAATTTTAGCGGCGGAAGGAACAATCTTAGATCGTCGTACACTTGATCGCATTTTACCTTACTTAGAGAAAAACATTGGATTCAAAACAGCGAAACCAATGGGTGGAGTGGTAGAAGGCGATGTTGAGCTGCAATCTATTAAGATTTATGCTCCTGAGTCAGAAGGCGAACGCGTAATTAATGTAATTGGTAATGCAAATATTACTCGTGATGTAAAACACATCACACCAGGTGATATCCTTGCTTCTATCAGTTACTTCTTCAACCTACTATACAAAGTGGGGGATACAGATGATATCGACCATTTAGGAAACCGTCGTCTGCGTTCTGTTGGAGAACTATTACAAAATCAATTCCGTATCGGTCTTTCTCGTATGGAACGTGTTGTTCGTGAGAGAATGTCGATTCAAGATACAAATGCAATTACACCACAAGCGTTAATTAACATTCGCCCGGTTATTGCATCTATTAAAGAGTTCTTCGGAAGTTCTCAGTTATCTCAGTTCATGGATCAAACAAACCCATTAGCAGAGTTAACTCACAAACGAAGACTATCTGCATTAGGACCCGGTGGTTTAACGCGTGAGCGCGCAGGCTTTGAAGTACGTGACGTTCACTACTCTCACTATGGTCGTATGTGTCCGATTGAAACGCCAGAGGGACCAAACATCGGTTTGATTAACTCATTATCATCGTTCGCGAAAGTAAATGAGTTTGGTTTCATTGAAACACCATACCGTCGTGTTGATCCAGAATCTGGTCTTGTAACAGGGCAGGTTGATTACTTAACAGCAGATGAAGAAGATAATTATGTTGTAGCCCAAGCGAATATGAAATTATCTGAAGAAGGAGAATTCCTTAGCGAAGATATCGTAGCTCGTTTCCGTGGTGAAAACATTGTCACAAATAAAGAACGCATCGACTACATGGATGTATCTCCAAAACAAGTAGTGTCGGCAGCGACAGCTTGTATTCCGTTCTTAGAAAACGATGACTCTAACCGCGCACTTATGGGAGCGAACATGCAACGTCAGGCGGTTCCGTTAATGAATCCGGAATCTCCGATTGTAGGTACAGGTATGGAGTACGTATCAGCAAAAGACTCAGGTGCTGCAGTAATCTGTAAACATCCTGGTGTTGTTGAACGCGTAGAAGCACGTGAAGTTTGGGTACGTCGCTATGTAGAAGTTGACGGTCAAACAGTAAAAGGCGACTTAGATCGTTACAAAATGCAAAAATTCATTCGTTCTAACCAAGGAACTTGCTACAACCAACGTCCAATCGTAAGTGTTGGAAATGAAGTTGTAAAAGGTGAGATTCTTGCGGATGGTCCTTCTATGGAATTGGGTGAATTAGCACTTGGACGTAACGTGCTTGTTGGCTTCATGACTTGGGACGGTTATAACTACGAGGATGCGATCATTATGAGTGAGCGCCTTGTAAAAGATGATGTGTACACTTCTATTCATATTGAAGAATATGAGTCAGAAGCTCGTGATACGAAGCTTGGACCAGAAGAAATTACACGTGACATTCCAAACGTTGGGGAAGATGCATTACGCAACCTTGACGAGCGCGGTATCATTCGCGTTGGTGCGGAAGTAAAAGATGGAGATTTACTTGTTGGTAAAGTAACACCTAAAGGTGTAACAGAATTAACAGCTGAAGAACGTCTATTACATGCTATCTTTGGAGAAAAAGCACGTGAAGTACGTGATACATCACTACGTGTACCACACGGTGGTGGCGGTATTATCTTAGACGTAAAAGTATTCAACCGTGAAGATGGCGATGAATTGCCACCAGGCGTGAATCAACTTGTACGTGCATATATCGTTCAAAAACGTAAAATCTCTGAAGGTGACAAGATGGCCGGACGTCACGGTAACAAAGGTGTTATCTCTCGTATTTTACCAGAAGAAGATATGCCTTACTTACCAGACGGTACGCCAATCGATATCATGTTAAACCCATTAGGGGTACCATCTCGTATGAATATCGGTCAGGTATTAGAGCTTCATCTTGGTATGGCAGCAAGATACCTTGGTATTCACATTGCAACACCAGTATTCGATGGTGCTCGTGAGGAAGATGTTTGGGGCACGATTGAAGAAGCTGGTATGGCAAATGACGCGAAAACAATCCTGTATGACGGACGTACTGGTGAACCATTCGATAACCGCGTATCTGTTGGTGTCATGTATATGATCAAACTTGCGCACATGGTTGACGATAAACTTCATGCTCGTTCTACTGGACCATACTCACTTGTAACGCAGCAGCCTCTTGGAGGTAAAGCTCAGTTCGGTGGACAGCGTTTCGGTGAGATGGAGGTTTGGGCACTTGAAGCTTACGGTGCTGCTTATACTCTTCAAGAAATCTTAACAGTGAAGTCTGATGATGTTGTTGGACGTGTTAAGACGTATGAAGCAATTGTTAAAGGCGAAAATGTTCCAGAACCAGGCGTTCCTGAATCATTCAAAGTATTGATTAAAGAGCTGCAAAGTTTAGGTATGGACGTTAAAATGATGTCTAGCGACGATAAAGAAATTGAAATGCGTGATACAGAAGATGACGATGATCATCAATCAGCAGATAAATTGAATGTCGAAGTTGAGACAACTAAAGAATAATTGGGATAACCTGTAGACTAAAAGGGAGGTAGGCCCCTTGATAGATGTAAATAACTTTGAATATATGAAGATTGGACTTGCTTCACCTGACAAGATTCGTTCTTGGTCATACGGTGAAGTTAAGAAACCAGAAACAATTAACTATCGTACGTTAAAGCCTGAAAAAGATGGCTTGTTCTGTGAGCGTATTTTCGGACCACAAAAGGACTGGGAATGTCATTGCGGAAAATACAAACGTGTACGTTATAAAGGTGTAGTTTGTGATCGATGTGGCGTTGAAGTAACGCGTGCAAAAGTTCGTCGTGAACGTATGGGTCATATCGAATTAGCTGCTCCTGTATCTCATATTTGGTATTTCAAAGGTATCCCGAGCCGCATGGGACTTGTCTTAGACATGTCCCCTCGCGCGCTTGAAGAAGTAATTTATTTCGCTTCTTATGTTGTAACAGAAAGTGGAGATACACCACTTGATAAGAAGCAATTACTTTCTGAAAAAGAATACCGTGCATATCGTGATCGATATGGTAGCACATTCCAAGCTGCTATGGGTGCGGAAGCGATTAAAAAGCTACTACAAGACATCGATTTAGATAAAGAAGTAGACTTCTTAAAAGAAGAATTAAAAACAGCGCAAGGACAACGCCGTACTCGTGCTATTAAACGTCTAGAAGTATTAGAAGCATTCCGTAACTCTGGAAATCACCCATCTTGGATGATCCTAGATGTTCTTCCAGTTATCCCGCCAGAACTACGCCCAATGGTACAGTTGGATGGTGGACGTTTTGCTACTTCTGACTTAAACGACTTATACCGTCGTGTAATTAACCGTAATAATCGTTTAAAACGTCTATTGGACTTAGGTGCACCAAGCATCATCGTTCAAAACGAAAAACGTATGTTACAAGAAGCTGTAGACGCATTAATCGATAATGGTCGCCGCGGCCGTCCAGTTACTGGACCAGGTAACCGTCCATTAAAATCACTATCTCACATGCTTAAAGGTAAACAAGGACGTTTCCGTCAAAACTTATTAGGTAAACGTGTTGACTACTCTGGCCGTTCTGTAATCGTTGTAGGACCGAACTTAAAGATGTACCAATGTGGATTACCGAAAGAAATGGCGCTTGAATTGTTTAAGCCTTTCGTTATGAAAGAGTTAGTTGGAAAAGGTTTAGCACACAACATTAAGAGTGCTAAACGTAAAATTGAGCGTGTACAACCTGAAGTTTGGGACGTTTTAGAATCTGTGATCAAAGAGCATCCAGTACTTCTAAACCGCGCACCAACACTTCACCGTCTTGGTATCCAGGCGTTTGAACCTACATTAGTAGAAGGTCGCGCAATTCGTCTTCACCCACTTGTATGTACTGCATACAACGCGGACTTTGACGGTGACCAAATGGCAGTTCACGTACCGTTATCATCAGAGGCACAAGCAGAAGCTCGTATTCTTATGTTAGCGGCACAAAACATCTTGAATCCAAAAGACGGAAAACCAGTTGTTACTCCATCTCAGGATATGGTATTAGGTAACTACTACTTAACACTTGAGCGTGAAGGCGCAATCGGTGAAGGTATGGTCTTCAAAGATGCAAACGAAGCAATACTTGCATACCAAAATGGATATGTACATCTGCACACACGTGTTGCAGTTGCTGCAAGTTCGGTAAATAATGTAACGTTTACTGAAGAGCAAAAGAGTAAGCTTCTATTAACAACAGTTGGTAAATTAATATTTAACGAAATCTTACCAGAGTCGTTCCCTTATATTAATGAACCAACAAACTCAAACCTTGAAAAAGAAACACCAGCGGAATATTTCGTTGAAAAAGGTGCGAACATTAAAGAAATTATTGCTAGTCGCGAAGAAGTGGCGCCATTTAGCAAGAAGATCCTTGGTAACATCATTGCGGAAGTATTCAAACGTTTCCAAATTACGGAAACATCTCGCATGCTTGACCGTATGAAAAACTTAGGATTTAAGTACTCTACAAAAGCTGGTATTACAGTTGGGGTATCTGACATTCTTGTATTAGGCGAAAAAGATGAAATTCTCCATGAAGCACAAGCAAAAGTAGATAATGTAATTAAACAATTCCGTCGCGGTTTAATCACGGAAGAAGAACGTTACGATCGCGTTATCTCTATTTGGAGTAATGCAAAAGATGTTATCCAAGGAAAACTGATGAAATCCTTGAATAAACGCAACCCAATCTTCATGATGAGTGATTCAGGTGCCCGTGGTAACGCATCGAACTTTACTCAGCTTGCTGGTATGCGTGGTCTGATGGCCAATCCATCTGGTCGTATTATCGAACTTCCAATTAAATCAAGTTTCCGTGAAGGTTTAACAGTACTTGAGTACTTCATCTCTACGCATGGTGCGCGTAAAGGTCTTGCCGATACAGCACTTAAAACTGCCGATTCTGGTTACTTAACACGTCGCCTTGTAGACGTTGCACAAGATGTAATTGTCCGTGAAGATGATTGTGGAACAGATCGTGGTCTATTAATTGGTGCGATTAAAGAGGGTAATGAAGTAATTGAGTCATTATATGATCGTCTTGTTGGACGTTTTGCAAGAAAAACTGTAAAACATCCTGAAACAGGTGAAGTATTAGTTAGTGAAAACCAACTAATTACTGAAGATATCGCGCATATCGTTGAAAATTCGGGTGTTGAAACTGTAAACATTCGTTCAGCGTTCACGTGTAACACTCGCCACGGTGTATGTAAGAAGTGTTACGGTCGAAACTTAGCAACTGGTACAGACGTAGAAGTAGGAGAAGCGGTAGGTATTATCGCAGCTCAATCTATCGGTGAGCCAGGTACACAGTTAACGATGCGTACGTTCCATACAGGTGGGGTTGCCGGAGATGATATCACTCAAGGTTTACCTCGTATCCAAGAGATCTTCGAAGCTCGTAACCCGAAAGGTCAGGCAGTTATCAGTGAAATCGATGGTGTTATCGCAGCGATTAACGATGTTAAAGATCGCCAAGAAGTAGTTGTACAGGGTGAAGTTGAAGCTCGTACGTATGCTATTCCTTACGGTGCACGTCTGAAAGTAACTCTAGGACAGCCAATTAGCCACGGTAAAGAGTTAACAGAGGGTTCTATTGATCCGAAAGAATTACTAAAAGTAACGGACATTACGGCGGTTCAAGAATACTTACTACGTGAAGTTCAAAAAGTATACCGTATGCAAGGGGTAGAAATTGGTGACAAACACGTAGAAGTAATGGTACGTCAAATGTTACGTAAAGTTCGTGTAAGTGATGCGGGTGAAACAGATGTATTACCAGGAACACTACTAGATATCCATCAGTTTACTGATGCGAATGCGAAGGTGTTACTGAAAGGTAAACAACCAGCAACGGCTAGACCTGTTCTACTTGGTATTACAAAAGCTTCACTTGAAACTGATTCATTCTTATCTGCAGCATCGTTCCAAGAAACGACACGTGTCTTAACTGATGCAGCGATTAAGGGTAAACGCGATGAGCTTCTAGGATTGAAAGAAAATGTTATTATCGGTAAACTTGTTCCTGCTGGAACAGGTATGAATCGTTATCGCAAAGTGGATCTTGTAAAAACAACACAAGGTGACATGAATGTAGAAAACGATGAAGTTTATGTGGAACAGTAAAATTTTCCGTCGTAAATTTTGTATAAAAACAGTTAATCCTAGTTGACATTGTATGAGTCAAAATGTTACTATAATCAAGGTTGCTCCTGAACGATGCTTTGGAGGATATTTATATGTCTTATCAAAAAGTGTCAAATGCTGAAAATGTAGTCGTTGGTCATAAACGCACATTGGAGGCAATCAAAAATGGTATAGTTAAAGAAGTTGTTATTGCGGAAGATGCTGATATGTGGTTAACCCATATGATCATTCGTACCGCCTTGCAACATAACATACCCATAACCAAAGTTGAATCATTTCGTAAGCTTGGAAAAGTTTCGGGGATTCAAGTGGGAGCTTCAGCAATAGGAATAATAAGTTAAAACTGTTTTTGTGAGGAGAGAGCATTTGCTCTTCCTTGCAAAAACTTTGTTTTCAACTAATAATGAACCACCTGGATATGTGGTCATACAAACATGCGAAGGGAGGATAATCAAATGCCTACTATTAACCAATTAGTGAGAAATGGTCGTACTGATAAAGTATGGAAATCTAAATCACCTGCGTTAAACAAAGGGTTCAACTCTTTAAAGAAAAAATCAACTGATATCTCTGCACCTCAAAAACGTGGTGTATGTACTCGTGTTGGTACAATGACTCCAAAGAAACCTAACTCAGCGTTACGTAAATACGCTCGTGTACGTTTAACAAACGGTATCGAGGTTACAGCTTACATCCCAGGTATCGGTCATAACCTACAAGAGCATAGCGTAGTATTAATTCGCGGTGGTCGAGTAAAGGATTTACCAGGGGTACGTTACCACATCGTTCGTGGTGCGCTTGATACAGCTGGTGTTGACAAACGTATGCAAGGACGTTCTAAATATGGTACTAAGCGACCAAAACCTGCTAAAAAATAATAAACTTATAATGAAAGGAGGAACTCAATATGCCTCGTAAAGGACCTGTTGCGAAACGTGACGTGTTACCAGATCCAATGTACAAGTCTAAGCTAGTAACACGCCTTATCAACAAAATGATGGTTGACGGTAAAAAAGGTAAATCTCAAACAATTCTTTATAACGCTTTCGATATCGTTCGTGAACGTTCAGATAAAGACCCTATGGAAGTATTCGAGCAAGCTCTTAAGAACATCATGCCTGTTCTTGAAGTACGTGCTCGTCGTGTTGGTGGTGCTAACTACCAAGTTCCAGTTGAGGTTCGTCCAGAACGCCGTACAACTTTAGGTCTTCGCTGGTTAGTAAACTATGCTCGTCTTCGTGGTGAAAAAACTATGGAAGAGCGTCTAGCTTACGAAATCTTAGATGCAGCTAACAATGCTGGTGCATCTGTTAAGAAACGTGAAGACACTCATAAAATGGCAGAAGCTAACAAAGCATTTGCTCATTACCGTTGGTAGGATTCAACGTAAAATAAATGTAAGCATAAACCGCTTTATTTGTCGCTTATGGAAGTGTGGAGAGGGAGAATGCCTCTCCCTTTCGTTGGGCGCTCGTTTTACATAATGAGGGTACTGGACATACTGACATGTGTAACAATATAAAGTGGCTTTTTTGCTACTTAAAATAAAAAAATCCAATCCATATATGGAAGGAGCAAGACACCAAATGACAAGAGAGTTCTCTTTAGAAAACACTCGTAATATTGGTATCATGGCTCACATCGATGCTGGTAAAACAACAGCAACTGAGCGTATTCTGTATTATACAGGACGTATTCATAAAATCGGTGAAACTCATGAAGGTGCATCTCAGATGGACTGGATGGAGCAAGAGCAAGAGCGTGGTATCACAATTACTTCTGCTGCAACTACAGCTCAATGGAAAGGTCACCGTGTAAACATCATTGACACTCCAGGACACGTAGACTTCACAGTAGAAGTAGAACGTTCTTTACGCGTACTTGATGGTGCGGTAGCAGTACTTGATGCACAATCTGGTGTAGAACCACAAACAGAAACTGTTTGGCGTCAGGCTACTACTTACGGTGTACCTCGTATCGTATTCGTTAACAAAATGGATAAGATTGGTGCGGATTTCTTATACTCTGTAGGAACAATCCACGATCGTTTACAAGCAAACGCACACCCAATTCAGTTACCAATTGGTGCTGAAGATGAGTTCAATGGTATCATTGACCTTGTTGAGGAATGTGCTTACATGTACGGTAACGATTTAGGAACAGACATCGAGCGTGTTGAAATTCCTGAAGAGCATAAAGAATTAGCTGCAGAATACCGTGGAAAACTTATTGAAGCGGTAGCTGAGCTTGATGAAGAAATGATGATGAAGTACCTAGAAGGTGAAGAAATCACTGTAGAAGAGCTTAAAGCTGGTATCCGTAAGGCTACAACTTCTGTAGAATTCTTCCCAGTAATCTGTGGTTCTGCATTCAAAAATAAAGGTGTTCAAATTCTGTTAGACGCAGTTATCGACTACCTACCATCTCCATTAGACGTACCAGCTATTAAAGGTACTCTTCCGGATACAGATGAAGAAATCGAACGTAAGTCTAGCGATGAAGAACCATTCGCAGCTTTAGCATTCAAAATCATGACTGACCCTTATGTTGGTAAGTTAACGTTCTTCCGTGTGTATTCTGGTGTGTTAAACTCTGGATCATACGTGAAAAACTCAACTAAAGGTAAGCGTGAGCGTGTAGGTCGTATCCTACAAATGCACGCTAACAGCCGTGAAGAGATTTCAACAGTTTACGCTGGTGATATCGCTGCTGCTGTAGGTTTAAAAGATACTACTACTGGTGATACTCTTTGTGATGAGAAGAGTCTTGTTATCCTTGAGTCTATGGAATTCCCAGAGCCAGTTATCTCTGTAGCTATCGAACCAAAATCTAAAGCTGACCAAGATAAAATGGGTACAGCATTATCTAAGCTTTCTGAAGAAGATCCAACATTCCGTGCTCACACTGACCAAGAAACTGGCCAAACAATCATCGCTGGTATGGGTGAACTTCACCTTGATATCATCGTTGACCGTATGCGCCGTGAATTCAAAGTGGAAGCAAACGTTGGTGCTCCTCAGGTAGCATACCGTGAGACTTTCCGCGCTGCTGCGAAAGTTGAAGGTAAGTTCGCTCGTCAATCTGGTGGTCGTGGACAATTCGGTCACGTTTGGATTGAGTTTGAACCTAATGAAGAAGGTAAAGGTTTTGAATTCCAAAACAAAATCGTCGGCGGTGTAGTTCCACGTGAATACATCCCAGCTGTTGGAGCGGGTCTTGAAGACTCACTTAAAAATGGTGTACTAGCTGGTTATCCACTAGTTGACATCAAAGCTGCGTTAGTTGACGGATCTTACCATGATGTCGATTCATCTGAGATGGCGTTCAAAATCGCTGCATCTATGGCACTTAAAGCTGCGGTTTCTAAATGTAGCCCAGTAATTCTTGAGCCAATGATGAAAGTTGAAGTTGTAATTCCTGAAGAGTACATGGGTGACATTATGGGCGACGTAACATCTCGTCGTGGACGTGTAGAAGGTATGGAAGCTCGCGGTAACGCACAAGTTGTTCGCGCTATGGTTCCACTTTCTGAAATGTTCGGTTATGCAACGGCATTACGTTCTAACACTCAAGGACGCGGAACATTCTCAATGACATTTGATCATTATGAAGAAGTACCGAAGTCTGTTTCTGAAGAAATTATTAAAAAAAATAAAGGTGAATAATTGATTTTTATCGATTGTTCAAGTATAACTACTTATGTAAGCTTAGAAAGTGGGACGTAAGTTTCACTTTCTAGTCTAAATATAAAATAACCTATATAAACTAAGGAGGAATTTAGAATGGCTAAAGCTAAATTCGAACGTTCTAAACCCCATGTTAACATCGGTACAATCGGCCACGTTGACCATGGTAAAACTACATTAACTGCTGCGATCACTACAGTTCTTGCAAAAGCTGGTGGTGCTGAAGCACGCGGATACGATCAAATCGACGCTGCTCCAGAAGAAAGAGAGCGCGGAATCACAATCTCAACTGCACACGTTGAGTACGAAACTGAAACTCGTCACTATGCACACGTTGACTGCCCAGGTCACGCTGACTATGTTAAAAACATGATCACTGGTGCTGCTCAAATGGACGGCGGTATCTTAGTAGTATCTGCTGCTGATGGCCCAATGCCTCAAACACGTGAGCACATCCTTCTTTCTCGTCAAGTAGGTGTTCCTTACATCGTTGTATTCTTAAACAAATGCGACATGGTAGACGACGAAGAATTATTAGAATTAGTAGAAATGGAAGTTCGCGACCTATTATCTGAATACGGATTCCCAGGCGACGATATTCCTGTAATCAAAGGTTCTGCTCTTAAAGCTCTTCAAGGAGAAGCTGATTGGGAAGCAAAAATCATTGAATTAATGACTGAAGTTGATGCTTACATCCCAACTCCAGAACGTGAAACTGACAAACCATTCTTAATGCCTATCGAGGATGTATTCTCTATCACAGGTCGTGGTACAGTTGCAACTGGTCGTGTAGAGCGCGGAATCGTTAAAGTTGGTGACGTAGTAGAAATCATCGGTCTTGCTGAAGAAAATGCTTCTACAACTGTAACTGGTGTAGAGATGTTCCGTAAACTTCTTGACCAAGCTCAAGCTGGAGACAACATCGGTGCTTTACTTCGTGGGGTTGCTCGTGAAGACATCCAACGTGGACAAGTTCTTGCTAAAACTGGCTCTGTAAAAGCTCACGCTAAATTCAAAGCTGAAGTTTTCGTATTATCTAAAGAAGAAGGTGGACGTCACACTCCATTCTTCGCTAACTACCGTCCTCAGTTCTACTTCCGTACAACTGACGTAACTGGTATCATCCAATTACCAGAAGGTACTGAAATGGTAATGCCTGGTGACAACATCGAAATGACTATCGAACTTATCGCTCCAATCGCTATCGAAGAGGGAACTAAATTCTCTATTCGTGAAGGTGGACGTACAGTAGGTTACGGTGTAGTTGCTACTATCGTTGAGTAATCTTAACTGATATAAAAAAACCAAGGGATTTTCCCTTGGTTTTTTTGTTTGTATTTATATAAGGAATGAAATGATTTTTTTATGTTTTGACGAGTTTCTTCTATAGTAATACAAAATCAATAAACTAAAATCCAGAAACTGTAAAACGGATTCTGTGAGATGAAAACTTGAAATTCTTTAAAGTGCCATGTATAATAGCAAAAGTAGAGAAAAGCAGATGCAAACAAAAAGATGCTTGCATCTAGACGAATAACATTGTATAATAGACAATGTTGGTCTTTGACTGCGATGAAGTGGAAGGTTGCTGACACACCCGGCCGCTTTGCCATGGCATGGTGTGGGGAAATTTCCATGGAGAAGGTCTATTTTAGAAATAGGCGAACGAAGGAGGGAAAATAATGGCAAAAGAAAAAATTCGTATCCGTTTAAAAGCTTATGATCACCGTATTCTTGATCAATCAGCTGAGAAAATTGTAGAAACAGCTAAGCGTTCTGGGGCAACAGTTTCTGGTCCGATCCCATTACCAACTGAGAAGACTATTTACACAATTCTTCGTGCTGTTCATAAGTACAAAGATTCTCGTGAGCAATTCGAAATGCGCACACACAAACGTTTAATCGATATCGTGAGTCCTACTCCACAAACAGTAGATTCATTAATGCGTTTAGACTTACCGTCTGGTGTAGATATCGAAATCAAACTATAATTCATATAACTTAAAAATGTAGGAGGTGTAACTCATGACCAAAGGAATCTTAGGAAGAAAGATCGGTATGACTCAAGTATTTGCTGAGAACGGTGAGTTAATCCCAGTAACAGTTATCGCTGCTAATCCAAACGTTGTTCTTCAAAAGAAAACAACTGAAACTGATGGCTACAATGCAATCCAGTTAGGATTTGAAGATAAACGTGAAAAGTTAACTAACAAACCTGAACAAGGCCACACTGCTAAAGCATCTACAACTCCTAAGCGCTTCATTCGCGAAATCCGCGATGCAGACGTGGACGGATTAGAGGTTGGTCAAGAGGTAAAAGTTGAAGTTTTCGCTGCAGGTGAAATCGTTGACGTAACAGGAATTTCTAAAGGTAAAGGTTTCCAAGGTGTTATCAAACGCCACGGACAATCTCGCGGACCTATGTCTCATGGTTCTCGCTATCACCGTCGTCCAGGTTCAATGGGCCCAGTTGCTCCGAACCGTGTATTCAAAGGCAAAAAACTTGCTGGACGTATGGGTGGAGACCAAGTTACTATCCAAAACTTAGAAATCGTTCAAGTTGACACTGAGCGCAACTTATTACTAGTAAAAGGTAACGTTCCAGGTGCTAAGAAATCTCTTGTAGTTGTTCAAGGCGCTGTGAAGGTTAGCAAATAATTCACAATAGGAAGGAGGAATTCCAATGCCAAAAGTTACTGTATATAACCAAACTGGTTCACAGGTTGGTGAAATCGAATTAGCTGAAGCTATTTTCGGTATCGAACCAAATGAAGCTGTACTTTTCGAAGCTGTAATGATGCAACGTGCATCTTTACGTCAAGGTACACACAAAGTAAAAACTCGTTCTGAAGTTCGTGGTGGTGGTCGTAAACCATGGCGTCAAAAAGGAACTGGACGTGCTCGTCAAGGGTCTATCCGCTCTCCTCAATGGCGTGGTGGTGGTACGGTATTCGGACCTACACCAAGAAGCTATGCGTACAAACTTCCTAAGAAGGTTCGTCGTTTAGCAATCAAATCTGCATTAGCTACTAAAGTAGTTGAGAACAACATTGTAGTTCTTGAAGACCTAGTGTTAAATGCACCAAAAACAAAAGACATGCTAGCAGTACTTAAAGGATTAACTGTTGAGAAGAAAGCTCTTATCGTAACTGCTGATGCAAACGAATCTGTAGAGTTATCTGCTCGCAATATCCCTGGAGTAACAGTAATCACTGCTGATGGCGTAAACGTTTTAGACGTGCTTCATCATGATAAGCTAATCATGACAAAAGCGGCAGTGGAAAAAGTAGAGGAGGTGCTTGCATAATGAGAGATCCTCGTGATATCATTAAGCGCCCAGTTATCACTGAACGTTCTATGGAAATGATGGCTGAAAAAAAATACACGTTCGATGTGGACGTTAAATCTAATAAAACAGAAGTTAAAGATGCTCTTGAAGCGATCTTTGGTGTTAAAGTAGAAAAAGTGAACATCATGAACTACAAGCCGAAAGCAAAACGCGTTGGTCGTCACGCTGGTTTTACTAGCCGTCGTCGTAAAGCAATCGTTAAGCTAACTGCTGACAGCAAAGAAATCGAAATCTTCCAAGGTGTTTAATTCTTACTAAAGAAGGAGGGAAATTGAGATGGGAATTAAAAAGTATAATCCAACTACTAACGGTCGTCGTAATATGACTACGAATGATTTCGCTGAAATCACGACTGACAGACCAGAAAAGTCATTACTTGCTCCTTTAAGCAAGAAGGCTGGTCGTAATAACCAAGGTAAAATTACTGTACGTCATCAAGGTGGCGGACATAAGCGTCAATACCGTATCATCGACTTTAAGCGTAACAAAGATGGAATTCCAGGACGCGTTGCTACGATCGAATACGATCCAAACCGCTCTGCGAATATCGCATTAATTAACTACGTTGACGGTGAAAAACGTTACATTCTTGCTCCTAAATCTTTAGAAGTAGGTATGGAAGTTATGTCTGGCCCAGAAGCTGACATCAAAATCGGTAATGCATTACCATTAATCAACATTCCAGTAGGTACTGTTGTTCATAATATCGAGCTTAAGCCTGGTCGTGGCGGACAATTAGTTCGTTCTGCTGGTACTTCTGCTCAAGTACTTGGTAAAGAAGGTAAATACGTACTTGTACGTTTAACTTCTGGTGAAGTACGTCTTGTATTATCTGCTTGTCGCGCTTCAATCGGTCAAGTAGGTAACGAACAGCATGAACTTATCAAAATCGGTAAAGCAGGTCGCTCTCGCTGGTTAGGTAAACGCCCAACAGTTCGTGGTTCTGTAATGAACCCGGTTGATCACCCACACGGTGGTGGTGAAGGACGTTCTCCAATCGGACGTAAGTCTCCAATGTCTCCATGGGGTAAACCAACTCTTGGATTCAAGACTCGTAAGAAAAACAAAGCGTCTGACAAATTCATCGTTCGTCGTCGTAAAAAATAATGGGATTGTAGTACGGTTCATTTCTAGAACCGTACGCCAATCACGAAGGGAGGCACCAAAATGGCTCGTAGCTTAAAAAAAGGACCATTTGTCGATGATCACTTAATGAGCAAAATGGAAAAATTAGTTGCATCTGAGCAAAAACAAGTTGTTAAAACTTGGTCTCGCCGTTCAACAATCTTCCCTCAGTTCATCGGACACACAATCGCTGTATATGATGGTCGTAAACACGTACCTGTGTACATCACTGAGGATATGGTTGGCCATAAGTTAGGTGAATTCGCACCAACTCGTACGTATAAAGGTCACCTTGCTGACGATAAGAAAACTAGAAGATAATGAGAGGAGGCACTTCAATGCAAGCTAAAGCAGTAGCGAGAACAGTTCGTATTGCTCCTCGTAAAGTTCGTTTAGTAGTAGACTTAATCCGAGGTAAGCAAGTGGGTGAAGCGATTGCTATCCTTAACCACACACCAAAAACTGCTTCTCCAGTTGTAGAGAAAGTTTTAAAATCTGCAATCGCAAATGCAGAGCACAATTATGAGATGGATATTAACAACCTAGTTGTTGAAAAAGTTTTCGTTGACGAAGGTCCAACGTTGAAACGTTTCCGTCCACGTGCAATGGGTCGTGCAAGCCAAATTAACAAACGCACAAGCCACATTACAGTTGTGGTATCAGAAAAGAAGGAGGGATAATCGATGGGTCAAAAGGTTAATCCAATTGGTCTTCGTGTCGGCGTTATCCGTGACTGGGAATCTCGTTGGTTCGCAGAGAAAGATTATGCTACATTACTACATGAAGACATCAAAATCCGTGAGTACATTACTGTACGCTTAAAAGATTCTGCTGTTGCTAAAGTAGAAATCGAACGTGCAGCAAATCGTGTAAATGTTACAATTCACACTGCAAAACCTGGTATGGTAATTGGTAAAGGTGGTACTGAAGTTGAAGCACTTCGTAAAGCTCTTAACCAATTAACAGGCAAGCGTGTACACATCAACATTTTAGAAGTTAAGAGAGCTGATCTTAACGCTAAATTAGTAGGCGAAAACATCGCTCGTCAATTAGAAAACCGTGTATCATTCCGTCGTGCACAAAAGCAAGTTATTCAACGTGCTATGCGTGCAGGTGCTAAAGGTATTAAAACACAGGTTTCTGGTCGTCTTGGCGGAGCTGATATCGCTCGTGCAGAATCTTACAGTGAAGGAACTGTTCCACTTCATACACTTCGCGCTGATATTGACTATGCAGCAGTTGAAGCTGATACAACATACGGTAAATTAGGCGTAAAAGTATGGATCTACCGTGGAGAAGTCCTTCCTACAAAAAAGAAAGCTTCTGAGGAAGGAGGAAAATAATATGTTAATGCCAAAACGCGTAAAATATCGTAGAGAGCATCGTGGTAAAATGCGTGGTCGTGCAAAAGGTGGAACTGAAATTGCTTTCGGTGAATTCGGTTTACAAGCACAAGCTGCTTCATGGATTACAAACCGTCAAATCGAAGCTGCTCGTCGTGCAATGACTCGTTACATGAAACGTGGCGGTAAAGTATGGATTAAAATTTTCCCTTCTAAACCTTACACTGCAAAACCTCTAGAAGTACGTATGGGTTCCGGTAAAGGGGCACCAGAAGGCTGGGTAGCAGTAGTAAAACCTGGGAAAATTATGTTCGAAATCGCGGGTGTATCTGAAGAGGTAGCACGCGAAGCATTACGTCTTGCAGCTCACAAGTTACCTGTGAAATGTAAATTCGTAAAACGTGAAGAAAATGGTGGTGAATCTAATGAAAACTAATGATATTCGTGAATTAACCACTGCCGAAATCGAAACAAAAGTTAAAGCTTTAAAGGAAGAATTGTTCAATCTTCGCTTCCAACTTGCTACAGGACAATTAGAGAATCCAACTCGCATTCGTGAAGTGCGTAAAGCAATTGCTCGTATGAAAACTGTAGTTCGTGAAAGAGAGATCGGAATTAATCGATAAATTGAGGGGAGGTTTGCATAGTGAGCGAACGTAACCAACGCAAAGTTTATACTGGTCGTGTTGTGTCTGACAAAATGGACAAAACGATTACAGTTTTAGTTGAAACTTACAAAACTCATTCCTTGTACGGAAAACGTGTTAAGTATTCTAAGAAGTACAAAGCCCATGATGAGCAAAACCAAGCGAAACTTGGCGATATCGTTAAAATCATGGAAACTCGCCCGCTTTCTGCTACTAAGCGTTTCCGTTTAGTTGAAATCGTTGAAGAAGCGGTTATTATCTAAATAGACGAATCGGAATTTTTAGTCCGAAGGGAGGTTTCATAACATGATCCAACAAGAATCTCGTTTGAAAGTTGCTGACAACTCTGGTGCACGTGAACTTTTAACAATTAAAGTATTAGGCGGCTCTGGTCGTAAATATGCTAACATTGGTGACATTATCGTTGCTACGGTAAAACAAGCAACACCAGGTGGCGTTGTTAAAAAAGGTGACGTTGTTAAAGCAGTAGTGGTACGTACGAAGAGCGGAGCTCGTCGTCCGGACGGTTCTTATATCAAATTTGATGAAAACGCAGCGGTTATCATCAAAGACGATAAGAGCCCACGTGGTACTCGTATCTTCGGACCAGTAGCTCGTGAATTACGTGATAGCAACTTCATGAAGATCGTTTCTTTAGCTCCAGAAGTTCTATAATTTAAGGTATTGCCTTGCTAAGGAGGTGCAGAATTAAGATGCATGTAAAAAAAGGTGATAAAGTACAGGTAATCACTGGAAAAGACAAAGGAAAACAAGGCGTTATCCTTGTGGCTTTCCCAAAGCAAAACCGTGTTATCGTTGAGGGTGTTAACATCGTTAAAAAACACTCTAAGCCATCTCAATTAAATCCACAAGGTGGAATTATTACTAAAGAAGCACCTATTCACGTTTCTAACGTTATGGTTTTAGATCCGAAAACAGGTGAACCTACTCGCGTAGGCTTCAAAGTAGAAGATGGTAAAAAAGTTCGTATTGCAAAAAAATCTGGTGAATTATTAGATAAATAATTTTCTTAAGAAAGGAGGTCACTTCATTGAATCGCCTTAAAGAGAAGTTCCAAAAGGAAATTACTCCTGCTCTAGTGAGCAAGTTTAACTATAAATCTGTGATGGAAGTACCGAAAATCGAAAAGATCGTAATCAACACTGGTGTTGGTGACGCGGTATCTAACTCAAAAGCTTTAGACAATGCAGTAGAAGAATTAACACAAATCGCAGGTCAAAAACCTGTTGTAACTCGTGCTAAAAAATCAATCGCTGGTTTCCGTCTTCGTGAAGGTATGCCAATCGGTGCGAAAGTAACTTTACGCGGCGAGCAAATGTATGAGTTCTTCGACAAATTAGTATCAGTTTCTTTACCACGTGTACGTGATTTCCGTGGTGTTTCTAAGAAATCATTCGATGGTCGTGGGAACTACACATTAGGTGTTAAAGAGCAACTTATCTTCCCTGAGATCGATTATGATAAAGTAAGCAAAGTCCGCGGTATGGACATCGTAATCGTTACTACAGCGAAAACTGATGAAGAAGCTCGTGAACTTTTAACACAATTCGGTATGCCATTCCAAAAATAATGGAAACCAACGCTAAGTAGAGGAGGCGAAAACGTGGCTAAAAAATCTATGATAGCGAAACAAAAGCGTACTCCTAAGTTTAAAGTACAAGAGTATACACGTTGCGAACGCTGCGGTCGTCCGCATTCTGTATACCGCAAATTTAAGCTTTGCCGTATTTGTTTCCGTGAACTTGCATATAAAGGTCAAATTCCTGGTGTTAAAAAAGCTAGTTGGTAAAACCCACAAATGGGAAGGAGGTAAAACACATGGTGATGACAGATCCAATTGCAGACATGCTTACTCGCATCCGTAATGCGAACATGGTACGTCATGAGAAATTAGAGGTTCCTGCTTCTAAAATCAAAAAAGAGATCGCTGAACTTTTAAAACGTGAAGGTTTCATTCGTGATGTAGAATACATCGAGGATAACAAACAAGGTATCCTTCGTATTTTCCTGAAATATGGTGCAAACAATGAACGTGTAATCACTGGATTAAAACGTATCAGTAAACCTGGCTTACGCGTTTACGCTAAAGCTGATGAAGTACCACGTGTACTTAACGGATTAGGTATCGCTCTTGTTTCTACATCTAAGGGAGTAATGACAGACAAAGACGCTCGTCAATTACAAACTGGTGGAGAAGTAGTAGCATACGTTTGGTAATATATATTTAAAACGAACGGAGGTGTGACCACATGTCTCGTATTGGTAAAAAGATTCTTGAAATCCCTGCAGGTGTTACTATTACAATTGCAGAAGACAATACTGTAGCAGTAAAAGGCCCTAAAGGTGAATTAACTCGTAAATTCAATGCTGATATGTCTATCAAAATTGAAGAAAATACACTAACAGTTGAGCGTCCATCTGAACAGAAGGAACACCGTGCATTACACGGTACAACTCGTGCTTTAATCGGAAACATGGTTGAAGGTGTAACTACAGGTTTCGCACGCGGACTTGAATTAGTCGGTGTTGGTTACCGTGCTCAAAAACAAGGAGATAAACTTGTATTAAGCGTAGGTTATTCTCATCCAGTAGAAATGACTCCGGAAGCAGGTCTTGAAGTTGAAGTACCTGTACCAACTAAAATCGTAATCAAAGGTATCGACAAGCAACGTGTTGGCGAATTTGCTGCTAACATCCGTGCTGTACGTGCTCCTGAGCCTTATAAAGGTAAAGGTATTCGTTACGAAGGCGAAGTTGTTCGTCGTAAAGAAGGTAAAACTGCTAAGTAAACCCGTTAGGTGAGAGAAAGGAGTGACAAGAATGATCACTAAAGCTGATAAAAATGCGACTCGTAAGAAAAGACATGCACGTGTACGTGCTAAACTTACTGGTACTGCAGAACGTCCACGTTTAAACGTGTTCCGTTCTAACCAACATATTTACGCTCAAGTTATTGATGATGTAAATGGTGTAACGTTAGTAAGTGCATCTACTCTTGATAAAGACCTTGCTCTTAACGGTACTAGCAATACTGAAGCTGCTACGAAAGTAGGAGAATCAGTTGCTAAGCGTGCTGTAGAGAAAGGCGTTAAAGAAGTAGTATTCGATCGCGGTGGTTACTTATACCATGGCCGTGTTAAAGCTCTAGCTGAGGCTGCTCGTGA
The DNA here is from genome assembly GCF_002209985.1 of Bacillus sp. K2I17. NCBI lineage: Bacteria > Bacillati > Bacillota > Bacilli > Caryophanales > Bacillaceae > Bacillus > Bacillus sp. K2I17. The sequence continues at coordinate 16,537 of NZ_NJGF01000028.1, read as the reverse complement.
GGCTGGATTACAATTTTAATGGTCAAAGGAGGGAAAATTGATGCATCGCATTGACCCAAGTAAATTAGAACTTGAAGAACGTGTAGTTACGATAAATCGTGTCGCGAAAGTTGTTAAGGGTGGTCGTCGTTTCCGCTTTGCTGCACTAGTTGTAGTTGGCGATAAAAACGGTCATGTTGGATTCGGTACTGGTAAAGCACAAGAGGTACCAGACGCAATCCGCAAAGCTATCGAAGACGCTAAGAAAAACTTAATCGCTGTACCATTAGTTGGTACAACAATTCCACACACAATCAACGGTCATTTTGGAGCTGGTGAAGTATTCTTAAAACCTGCTGCTGAAGGTACTGGTGTTATTGCTGGTGGACCTGTTCGTGCGGTACTTGAATTAGCTGGTGTACAAGATATTCTTTCGAAATCTCTTGGTTCTAACACACCAATCAACATGATTCGCGCTACTGTGAACGGATTAAGCGAACTTAAGCGCGCTGAAGATGTTGCAAAATTACGCGGTAAATCTGTAGAAGAGCTACTAGGTTAAGGAGGGAAAACAAATGGCGAAAAAGTTAGAAATTACCCTCACTCGTAGTGTAATTGGTCGTCCACAAGATCAACGTGCGACGGTAGAAGCTTTAGGTCTTAAAAAGTTGAATTCAACTGTAGTTAAGGAAGAAACTCCTGCTATTCTTGGTATGATCAACAAAGTTTCTCACCTTATAACTGTAACAGAAGCTTAAGGATAACTCATTAATATAAGGAGGTGCCTGGGAATGAAACTTCATGAATTAAAACCTGCAGAAGGTTCTCGTAAAGTACGTAACCGTGTCGGTCGTGGTATCGGTTCTGGTAACGGTAAAACTGCTGGTAAAGGTCATAAAGGACAAAACGCACGTTCTGGTGGCGGTGTTCGTCTTGGCTTCGAAGGTGGTCAAACTCCATTATTCCGTCGTTTACCAAAACGCGGCTTCACAAACATTAACCGTAAAGAGTTTACTATTGTAAACTTATCAACGTTAAATCGTTTTGAAGATGGTACAGAAGTAACACCTGAATTATTGCTGGAAACTGGCGTTATCAGCAAGTTAAACGACGGTGTTAAAATTCTTGCAAGCGGCGCAGTAGAGAAAAAATTAACTGTTAAAGCGCACAAGTTCTCTTCAAGTGCTAAAGAAGCAATTGAAGCAGCTGGCGGATCAGTTGAGGTGATCTAATGTTTCGTACAATCTCCAACTTTATGCGCGTTGCTGAGATAAGACGTAAAATATTATTCACTTTAGCGATGTTAATCGTATTCAGAATTGGCACGTTTATCCCAGTGCCATTTACAAATGGAGACGTACTGAAAGCACAAGATCAATTAAATGCCTTAGGTATCCTAAATACATTTGGCGGTGGCGCCTTGAAAAACTTCTCCATCTTCGCGATGGGAATCATGCCGTATATTACAGCATCCATCATCGTGCAATTATTGCAGATGGATGTTGTTCCTAAATTTTCGGAATGGTCGAAGCAAGGTGAAATGGGCCGTCGTAAACTAACGCAATTCACGCGTTACTTTACAATTGTTCTTGCGTTTATTCAGGGGTTTGGTATGTCAATTGGTTTTAACGGTATGGTAGGTGGGCAATTAATTTTGAATCCTGGTTGGAGCACTTATTTATACATTGCTACGGTACTGACTGCTGGTACTGCATTTTTAATGTGGTTAGGTGAACAGATTACAGCTAAAGGTGTAGGTAATGGTATTTCCATCCTTATCTTTGGCGGTATTGCCGCAGCGATCCCAAGTGTTATATCTCAAGTGTATCAACAACAGTTTCAAAATATCGGAGATCAATTGTTCATGAGTATCGTTAAAGTTGCATTGATCTTACTAGCTGTGCTAGCGGTTATTGTTGGTGTTATTTTCATTCAACAGGCTGTTAGAAAGATCCCAATTCAATATGCGAAGCGTGTAACAGGAGGGAATGGGAATCATGCTGGAGCACAAAACACACATTTACCCCTTAAGGTAAATAGTGCGGGTGTTATTCCAGTCATTTTTGCTGTTTCATTCTTAATTACGCCTCCAACTATTGCACAGTTCTTCCCGAATCATGATGTATCGCAGTGGATCATTGCAAACTTTAACTATTCTCACCCAGTGGGAATGATCATATATGTTGCGCTCATTGTAGCCTTCACATATTTCTATGCGTTTGTTCAGGTTAATCCAGAGCAAATGTCAGAGAATCTAAACAAACAAGGTGGATATGTTCCAGGTATTCGTCCGGGTAAGAATACGGAACAATATCTAACAAAAATCTTGTATCGTTTGACCTTTGTAGGATCAATTTTCCTAGCAGCGATTGCAATCTTACCAGTTATCTTTACGAAATTGGGAAATCTTCCTCCATCTGCACAGATTGGTGGAACGAGTATGTTAATCGTTGTCGGCGTTGCTTTAGAAACAATGAAGCAGCTAGAAAGTCAACTGGTAAAACGCCATTACAAAGGGTTTATCAAGCAATGAGTAAGTGGGAAGAATTGTCTTCCCTACATGCTCATGTACTCTGAGGGGGAACAAGGATGAACTTAATTTTAATGGGGCTTCCTGGTGCTGGTAAAGGTACACAAGCCGAACAGATTGTTGCCAAGTATAACATCCCTCACATTTCAACAGGAGATATGTTTCGTGCAGCTATGAAGGCTGAAACTGAAATGGGTCTACAAGCAAAATCTTTTATTGATAAAGGTGCACTTGTTCCAGATGAAGTTACAATCGGAATCGTTCGTGAACGTTTAAGTCAAGAAGACTGCGTAAGAGGTTTCTTACTAGACGGTTTCCCACGAACTGTTGCACAAGCATCAGCTCTTGAAGAGATTATGAAAGATCTTGGTAAAAAAATCGACTATGTTTTAAACATTAATGTGGATTCAGGGTTGTTATTAACACGCCTTACAGGCCGTCGCATTTGTAAAGAGTGCGGTGCGACTTACCACTTAGAATTCAATCCACCAGCAAAAGCTGATGTGTGCGATAAATGTGGTGGCGAATTATATCAACGCTCTGATGACAATGAAGAAACTGTGGCAAATCGTTTAGATGTAAATATTAAGCAAACAAAACCTTTGCTTGATTTCTACGAGGAGCTTGGTTACTTACAAAGCATTAATGGTGAGCAAGATATCAATAAAGTATTTGCTGATATCGATGTTCTCATCGGAGGCTTAGCGTAATGATCATCTGCAAAACTCCTCGCGAGATAGAAATCATGCGAGAAGCTGGCAGGATCGTTGCTTTAACTCATCAAGAGTTGAAACAGCATATTACTCCAGGAATTACAACGAAAGAGCTCGATCAAATAGCGGAAAAGACGATTCAAAAATATGGTGCTACGCCATCTTTTAAAGGATACAACGGATTTCCGGGGAGCATATGTGCTTCTGTAAATGAAGAGCTTGTACACGGAATTCCAGGGAAGCGCAAGCTCGAAGAGGGCGATATCATCAGTATCGATATTGGTGCGAAATACAATGGGTACCATGGAGATTCTGCATGGACGTATCCAGTTGGAAACATTTCTGAATCTGTTCAAAAGCTACTTGATGTCACAGAAAAATCGTTGTATCTTGGTCTAGAACAAGTAAAACCAGGCGAAAGATTATCAAATATCTCACATGCGGTTCAAACCCATGCTGAAGAGAATGGGTTCTCGATCGTTAGGGAGTATGTTGGTCACGGAATCGGGCAAGACTTACATGAGGACCCTCAAATCCCGCACTATGGTCCACCAAATAGAGGCCCTAGATTAAAGCCGGGAATGGTCATCTGTGTTGAGCCGATGGTGAATCAAGGAAGACGATATGTAAAAACACTATCTGATGACTGGACAGTGGTAACGGTAGATGGTAAATGGTGTGCACACTTTGAGCACACGATTGCTCTTACAGAAGCAGGATACGAAATCCTTACCACTTTATAAGTAGCTGGCTCTCCGGGATTTCAGAGCAGTGTAAAATGTTACTGATTTGAAGAAGGGAGAACTATTGAATGGCTAAAGATGATGTAATTGAAGTCGAAGGTACCGTTCTTGAAACGTTGCCAAATGCTATGTTCAAAGTAGAATTAGAGAATGGGCATGTCGTATTGGCTCACGTTTCTGGTAAAATCCGTATGAACTTCATTCGTATTTTACCAGGAGACAAAGTTACGGTAGAATTATCTCCGTACGATTTAAATCGTGGTCGTATTACGTACCGTTTTAAATAATATAGCACTCCGTAATCTTTAAGGAGGTTCGAGACATGAAAGTAAGACCGTCAGTTAAACCAATCTGCGAAAAATGTAAAGTTATTCGTAGACGTGGAAAAGTAATGGTTATTTGTGAAAACCCTAAACATAAACAAAAACAAGGTTAATCAGAAGGAGGTGCATTCAGAATGGCACGTATCGCAGGTGTAGATATTCCTCGAGACAAACGCGTTGTTATTTCTTTAACTTACGTATTCGGCATTGGTCGCACAACTGCTGAAAAAATTCTAACTGAAGCTGGTATTTCTTCAGAAACACGAGTTCGTGATTTAACGGAAGACGAACTAGGACGTATCCGTGATATCATCGATCGTATTAAAGTTGAGGGAGACCTTCGTCGTGAAGTATCTCTTAACATTAAACGTCTAATGGAGATCGGTTCTTACCGTGGTCTTCGTCACCGTCGTGGTTTACCAGTTCGTGGTCAAAACTCTAAAAACAATGCTCGTACACGTAAAGGTCCACGTCGTACAGTAGCAAATAAAAAGAAATAATAAGTAAAGGAGGTTGAACTAACAATGGCACGTAAAACAAACACTCGTAAAAAACGTGTGAAAAAGAATATTGAAGCTGGTATAGCTCATATTCGTTCTACTTTCAACAACACAATCGTAACACTTACAGATACTCATGGTAACGCACTTTCTTGGTCTAGTGCTGGTGCACTTGGTTTCCGTGGATCTCGTAAGTCTACTCCATTCGCTGCGCAAATGGCTGCTGAAGCTGCTGCTAAAGTTGCAATGGAGCACGGTTTAAAAACTTTAGAGGTTACTGTTAAAGGTCCTGGTGCTGGTCGTGAAGCTGCAATTCGTGCTCTTCAAGCTGCAGGTCTAGAAGTAACAGCAATTAGAGATGTTACTCCAGTTCCTCATAATGGATGTCGTCCACCAAAACGTCGTCGTGTGTAATTTTTCTGTATAGAATTTTCCCTTTTGTCTATAATGGATATGATGCATTATCGAGAAATTTCGTACAGAAACATCGCTTGTTGTGCACAATCGGGAACTGCCTAAGGGGGACTTTCGGTTAGACAGGGGGTATCCCTTTGTTTAACCGGGGTTTCGACGTTTTGAAGGAGGGTTTAGTTAATGATTGAAATCGAAAAGCCGAAAATCGAAACGGTTGAACTTAACGAAGATGCTAAATATGGTAAATTCGTAATTGAACCGCTTGAGCGTGGATATGGTACTACTTTGGGTAACTCCTTACGTCGTATTCTTTTATCCTCACTCCCTGGTGCCGCTGTTACTGCTATCCAAATCGATGGCGTATTACATGAATTTTCAACAGTTGAGGGCGTAGTAGAAGACGTTACGACGATCATCTTAAACTTGAAAAAGTTAGCTCTTAAAATCTACTCTGAAGAAGAGAAGACGTTGGAAATTGATGTGCAGGGCGAAGGTATTGTCACAGCTGCTGATATTACTCATGATAGTGATGTAGAAATCTTAAATCCAGATTTACACATTGCAACGTTAGCAAAAAATGCGCATTTCCGCATGCGTTTAACTGCAAAGCGTGGCCGTGGGTATACGCCAGCTGATGCAAATAAAAGCGAAGATCAACCAATAGGAGTAATTCCTATTGATTCTATTTATACTCCAGTATCACGTGTGACTTACCAAGTGGAAAAGACACGTGTCGGACAAGTGGCTAATTATGATAAGCTTACGCTTGATGTATGGACGGATGGAAGCATCGGGCCAAAAGAAGCTATCTCTTTAGGTGCCAAAATCTTAACTGAGCATTTAAATATCTTTGTTGGTTTAACTGATGAAGCACAAAATGCTGAGATTATGGTCGAGAAGGAAGAAGATCAAAAAGAGAAAGTTCTTGAGATGACTATCGAAGAACTAGATCTTTCTGTTCGTTCTTATAATTGCCTAAAACGTGCAGGAATTAATACTGTACAAGAGCTTGCGAACAAAACAGAAGAAGATATGATGAAAGTTCGTAACTTAGGACGTAAATCCTTAGAAGAAGTTAAACATAAGCTTGAGGAATTAGGTTTAGGTTTACGTAAAGACGACTGAGGATTTAAACCCATCAACAAAGGAGGGAACTACGAATGGCATACAGAAAATTAGGCCGTACAAGTGCGCAACGTAAAGCTATGTTACGTGATTTAGCTACTGATTTAATTATCAACGAGCGCATCCAAACGACAGAAACTCGTGCAAAAGAACTTCGTTCTGTAGTGGAAAAAATGATCACTTTAGGTAAACGCGGAGATCTTCACGCTCGTCGTCAAGCAGCAGCTTTCATTCGCAATGAAGTAGCTAACGCTGAGACTGGTCAAGATGCACTTCAAAAATTATTCGCTGATGTAGCTCCACGCTATGCTGAGCGCCAAGGCGGATACACTCGTATTGCAAAAATTGGTCCACGTCGCGGAGACGCAGCACCAATGGTAATTATCGAGTTAGTATAATGATAATTAAAAGGGCAGGACAGTTCTTTTCAAGAAACTGGTCATGGCCCTTTTTTTTAAATATAAAAATAGGCTAACTTGGCGAAGGAAAGGGTGCCTTGTATTGAAAAAAGAGAAACTTCGGACAGAAAATATATCATTTCAATATCCTGGGGCAGCCACTTATGCATTAAAAGATGTTTCATTTGCCTTGTATGAGGGAGAATGGGTATCTGTTATTGGACAAAACGGTTCAGGGAAGTCTACACTTGCAAAATTATTGAATGGTTTGTTTTTGCCGGAAGCAGGGACTATTACAGTAAATGATACAATGGTTTTATCAGAGGAAACGGTATGGGATGTTCGAAAACAAATTGGGATGGTATTTCAAAATCCAGACAATCAATTTGTTGGAACGACAGTGCAAGACGACGTTGTTTTTGGCTTAGAGAATATCGGAATGCCAAGAGAGCAAATGGTAGAAAGATTAAATCAGGCTCTCAAACTTGTCCGTATGGAAGATTTTCTTAATGATGAACCTCATTCGTTATCTGGTGGGCAAAAGCAGCGAGTGGCAATAGCAGGCGTTTTAGCACTTCAGCCATCTATTTTGATATTAGATGAAGCAACGTCAATGTTAGATCCTCAAGGGAGACGTGAAGTAGTAGAAACGGTTAGACAACTTGTTAATCAAAAAGGTATTACCGTGTTATCAATTACGCACGATTTAGAAGAAGCGGCACAATCAGATCGTGTCATTATTTTAAACAAGGGAGAAATATTAGAGGAAGGGACTCCAAAGCAAATCTTCAAGTCCTCTCATATGCTCCAAGAAATTGGATTAGATGTACCATTTTCAGTGAAAATAGCAGAATTATTAAAAAGAAATGAAATTCTCTTGCAAAATACGCATCTTACAATGGAAAGCTTGGTGAACGAACTTTGGAGATTACATTCCAAAAAGTAGAACATCGTTATCAATATAAAACTCCATTTGAAAGACGCGCACTTTATGATGTAGACGTGTCGTTTCCAAGTGGGGGCTATTATGCCATTATCGGTCATACTGGTTCAGGTAAGTCGACGATGATTCAACATTTAAATGGTTTATTGCAGCCGACGAATGGCACAGTTCAAATTGGTGAACATTTCATTTCGGCAGGAAAGAAAGAAAAAAAGCTAAAGCCACTACGTAAAAAGGTAGGGGTTGTCTTTCAATTCCCAGAACATCAGTTGTTTGAAGAGACTGTGGAGAAGGATATTTGTTTCGGCCCTACTAATTTTGGGGTATCTGTAGAAGAAGCGAAGCAAAAGGCAAGAGAGGCAATTGAACTTGTAGGGTTAGAGCCAGAACTGTTAACACGTTCACCGTTTGAGTTAAGTGGTGGGCAAATGAGGCGTGTTGCGATAGCGGGTGTATTGGCGATGGAACCCGAAGTGCTTGTATTAGATGAACCTACAGCAGGACTAGATCCAAAAGGGCAGAATGAACTTATGGAGATGTTTTATAAGCTGCATAAGGAAAAAGGTCTTACAGTTATCCTAGTAACACATAATATGGAGGATGCTGCTAAGTATGCAGAGCAGATTGTAGTCATGCATAAAGGAACGGTCTTTTTGCAAGGAAGTGCAGAGGAAGTATTTTCACATGCTGATGAACTAGAGAAAATTGGCGTGGATCTTCCTATGTCTTTAAAGTATAAACGTGCAATTGAAGAGAAGTTTGGCATTTCAATCCCAAAGGCTACCTTATCTTTAGAGGATCTTACTCATGAAGTTGTGCAGGTGTTACGAAAAGGTGGTCATGAATCATGCAGCAGTTGATTATTGGAAGATATATTCCAGGGAAGTCTCTTATTCATCAACTTGATCCACGTACGAAGCTGCTGATTGTCTTTTTATATGTATTTGTTGTTTTCTTAGCAAATAATGCGATTTCATATGGATTTTTATTTTTATATGCACTCATTGCTTTATTTTTTGCAAAAGTGCCGATTCGTTATGTACTTTCGGGCTTAAAACCAATTCTATGGATTTTTCTTTTTACATTTTTCCTGCATATTTTTACAAATAAAGAAGGGGAAGTACTATTCCAGCTTGGTTGGTTTTCGATACATGAAAAAGGATTAGAGCAAGGGATATACATTTCTATACGATTCTTCGTTATTATTTTAATGACAACATTATTAACGTTAACGACGACACCTATTGAGATTACAGATGGTTTGGAGACGTTATTAAAGCCGTTGAAACGTATAAAAGTTCCTGTTCATGAAATCGCATTAATGATGTCAATTTCTCTTCGTTTTATTCCGACATTAATGGATGAAACGAGTAAAATAATGAAGGCACAATCTTCACGCGGTATTGATTTCGCAGGAGGACCGATAAAAGATAGGATGAAAGCTATTATCTCACTACTCGTTCCTCTATTTATCAGTGCTTTTAAGCGTGCTGAGGACTTAGCAATTGCTATGGAAGCACGTGGGTATCAAAATGGTGAAGGACGTACTAAATTTAGGCAACTACGCTGGAAAACAAGTGATACAGTAACGATAATAAGCTTACTTTGTTTAGCTTGTATTTTGGCATGGGTGCGATCGTAATGGAGAATAGAGAAATGGATAGAATAAAATGTACGGTTGCATATGATGGCATGCATTTTTGTGGTTATCAAATTCAGCCGCAGCATCGTACTGTTCAACAAGAGATTGAGAAAGCTTTGCAGAAATTGCATAAAGGAGCGCTTGTTCGTGTTCAGGCATCGGGCAGAACGGATTCTACCGTTCACGCTAAAGGACAAGTCATACACTTTGATACACCGTTGTCGCTTGAAGAGTGGCAATGGAGTAATGCATTAAACACAATGTTGCCAGATGATATTGTTATCAGACAGGTAGAGAAAAAAACAGAAGAATTTCATGCGCGTTACGGTGTCGAGAGAAAAGAATATCGTTATCGTGTATTATTATCAAAGACTGCGGATGTATTCCGTAGAAATTACGTATATCAATATCCATATCCGCTCGAAATAAGCTCTATAAGAAAGGCGATTCCTTATTTTATTGGAACGCATGATTTCACTTCTTTTTGTTCGGCAAAAACTGACAAAAAAGATAAGGTGCGAACGATTTATGAAATTGAGTTAATTGAGCAAGGCGATGAATTAATTTTTCGTTTTGTAGGTAATGGATTTTTATATAATATGGTCAGAATTATTGTTGGTACGTTACTTAGCGTAGGGCAAGGAAAGCTTGATCCTGATAGCATTCCAGAGATTTTAGCGAAACAAAATCGTCAGTTTGCTGGAAAGATGGCTCCAGGTCATGGACTTTACTTATGGCAGGTAAACTATAACAACTAATCCTGGTGTAACATTTGCTTGACATTAGAAACTCAAAAGTATATCATAACATATGGTATTGTTTCTAAAACCACGATTAGCCCCGGAAGGAAATCGTGTTTAAGATAAACAATAGATTTTTTCTATGGAAAAGATAACGAGGAGGGAAACACATGCGTACGACTTTTATGGCAAAAGCTAACGAAGTTGAGCGTAAATGGTATGTGGTTGATGCTGAAGGTCAAACTTTAGGTCGCCTATCTACTGAAGTAGCATCTATTTTACGCGGTAAAAACAAACCTACATTTACACCACACGTTGACACGGGTGATCATGTAATTATTATTAACGCTGAAAAAATTCATTTAACAGGTAATAAATTAAACGATAAAATTTACTACCGTCACACTAACCACCCAGGTGGACTTAAACAAAGAACAGCTCTAGAAATGCGTACAAACTACCCTGTACAAATGTTAGAGCTTGCAATTAAAGGGATGCTTCCAAAAGGACGTTTAGGACGTCAAGTATCTAAGAAATTAAACGTGTATGCTGGAGCAGAGCATCCACACCAAGCACAAAAACCAGAAGTTTACGAACTTCGCGGATAATCAATTAAAGGAGGGCTTACTTTGGCACAGGTTCAATACTATGGCACTGGACGTCGTAAGAGTTCAGTAGCGCGCGTACGCCTAGTTCCAGGCGAAGGACGCGTTATCATTAACGGTCGTGATTTTGAAAACTATATCCCATTTGCTGCATTACGTGAAGTAGTGAAACAACCTCTAGTTGCAACAGAAACTTTAGGTAACTACGATGTACTTGTAAACGTAAATGGTGGTGGATACACTGGTCAAGCTGGTGCTATTCGTCACGGTATTTCTCGCGCTTTATTAAAAGCTGATCCAGAATACCGTCTAACACTAAAACGTGCAGGTCTATTAACTCGTGACGCACGTATGAAAGAGCGTAAAAAATACGGTCTTAAAGGCGCACGTCGTGCACCTCAGTTCTCAAAACGTTAATTTTTGCGAACTACAAACCCCAACCATTTTGGTTGGGGTTTTTTTATGTTTCATTCCTCTTTTGAAATTTTTGTAGTTTGGAATATTTTAGTGCTATTCTCTCGCGTATGCTTCTTCTTTAGAAGTTTAGACTAATACGTATTAGGGAGGTTTATAAGTACTATGAATGTCATTGTCAGCTTACAAGAAAAACAAAAAGAAAAGCAGTTGAAATATGAACGGAAGATGCTGCGAGAATTATCATTAAAAACATTACGTTCAAATATTAGGGATGCCTTTCAGATGCAGGAACTTCATCGTCAGTATGAAGATTACTGTATTGAATTAGGGATAGAATCGTATTTATTAGGAGCGAGATACAGTAAGTTTGGTTATTATGGTGAATCATTCTTTGATGTGAAATATAGAGCCTTAGAAGAAGAGCAACAATTAACGGAAACACTATTCCAATTTTTAACGAGCATGACTATGCGGGAAATTAAGTTACAAGATGAGGAATTACTTTTTGAATCTTGCCAGCAGTTTATCGGCTTATGGTGGCAGGAAGGATATGAAAAAGGTGAAAGAAGATATCGATTAAAGCTTCATTAAGACAAGCATAAACTTTCCTCTTGTCCCATATAAGTAATTAGAGGGACTAGCTGGAGGAGGAAAGGTATGAAGAGAATTCGAATTATCTCTTTTGCACTCGCTGCGGTTGTTTTGTTTTTTTTAGTCAAACAAGAATTTCAAATTACAAAATCGTGGCGAGCTTGGAATTTACCCTTATCAGGGAAAGTGATTGTATTAGATGCTGGGCATGGTGGGCCAGACGGAGGGGCTGTTGGTGGAAAAGATATTATAGAAAAAGATATTACGCTTGAAATTACAAAGAAGGTACAAGATTATTTACAAGAACAAGGTGCACTAGTTATTTTAACACGTGAGGGAGATTATGATTTAGCTCAGAAAGATACAAAATCATATAGTAGACGTAAAGCAGAGGATTTAAAAAAGCGTGTAGAGATTATTAATAAGCCTGATGTAGACTTTTTTGCGAGTATTCATTTAAATGCTTTAACTAGTAGTGGATCGAAAGGCGCACAAACGTTCTACTATCGTTCTTCGGTTGAAAATGAACGTGCTGCGAAATTTATACAAGCTGAATTGAGAACGAGTTTAGAGAATACGAATCGTTCTGCTAAAACAATTTCTCATGTGTATTTATTGAAGTATGCGAAAACGCCAGGTGCTCTAATTGAAGCTGGCTTTTTATCGAATGTAAACGAAAGGTATATGTTAAATTCGGAGAAATATCAGCAAAAGGTAGCGGCTGCAGTATATCGTGGTATATTACGTTATTTCACGGAAAAAGGGAATCCTCCAGAATAAGGAGGATTTTTTGAGTTTCTCTCGTTAACGAAGTTTTCCGAAAATATGTTATACTGGAAATGTAAACGCATTTATTTCAAAAATAAAGAGAGATAAATTTAATTAACATTACGTTATTTTTCATACAGGGGGCTGGGCTAACTATGGTAACGAAAGAGCAAGTAGTGGAAGCGTTAGAAGGGATTGTAGATCCGTTTTTACATAAAACGTTAAAAGAAACAGGTGCAATTAAAGAGGTAACAGTTAAGCCTGAGAAGGAACATGTAAGTGTTAAAATTGCAATTGTAAAAACCGGTACAGCGGAACAAATGCAATTGCAATCTGGAATTGTAAAATTAGTAAAAGAACTAGGAGCAGCAACAGTAGGGCTTCGCTTTGCAGAATTTACAGAAGAGGAATTAGCTCAGTTTGCACCGGAACAGGAAGAAGAGCAAACTGAATCTTTATTGTCACCAAATTCAAAAACAACATTTTTAGCAGTGGCGAGTGGAAAAGGTGGAGTCGGAAAATCAACAGTTTCTGTTAACCTTGCTATTGCTTTAGCTCGTCTAGGTAAAAAGGTTGGTATCATTGATGCTGATATTTATGGTTTTAGCGTACCGGATATGATGGGGATAGAAAAACGTCCTGTTGTAAGAGGAGATAGAATCATTCCAGTGGAGCGTCTAGGTGTAAAGGTAATTTCAATGGGATTCTTTGTAGAAGATAATGCACCGGTTATTTGGAGAGGCCCTATGCTTGGGAAAATGTTAAATCACTTCTTTACAGAAGTAGAGTGGGGCGATTTAGACTATTTAGTTTTAGATTTACCACCGGGTACAGGTGATGTTGCGCTAGACTTACACTCAATGTTGCCAGCTTGTAAAGAGATTATTGTAACAACGCCACATCCAACAGCGGCATTTGTGGCAGCGCGTGCTGGAGCCATGGCTTTACGTACAGAACATAGTATTCTTGGTGTTGTTGAAAATATGGCGTATTTTGAAAGTAAAACAACTGGTGAAAAAGAATATGTGTTTGGAAGAGGTGGAGGAGATAAATTAGCTACAGAACTTCAAACAGAAGTACTTGGCCGAATCCCGCTTCAACAACCTGATTGGAATAAAGATGACTTTGCGCCTTCAGTATATGAAGATACACATACGACGGGTCTTATTTATCGTACGATAGCTGAGACAGTAATTGATAAAATAGCTGTCGCGCAAAAATAAAATAATAATGAGTGGACGATACATATATTGTCCACTCATTATTATAATTATTATTTTTACTGTTGCTCCTTTTTACCGTCTTGGGAACCACCTTCACCGCCTGCTTCTTTTTTATCAGATCCACTTTTTTCGGCCTTTTGTACACCTTTACTAATAATATCAATCATCTTAGCTTGGAAGAGTGGGCTTTCAGCAGTTTCTGTTAGTACTTGTTGTAAATATTGGCGGTATTCTTTGCTCTTCATTGTTTGTAACATTATTTTTTCTACTTCAGGGTTTTTCATAATTTCTATAACGCCTGCTTGGTATTCAGGGTCTTTTAGTAATGTTTTCATTAAGGTTGTTTGTTCTTTCCCCATACTTTTAGCGAATTTCGATGAGAACTCAGGGTCTTTAAAGAGCTTTTCCCAGAATTGTTGCCCTTTGTCGGATACCATTGCATCTTCAATCGTTTTCTTTACTACTGTTTCATCTAGTATGAGTGCTTGTTTCATTTTTTCATCAGTTAACACATCTTGAATGGCTTTCTTACCTTGATCGGTTTTTAAAATATCAACAATCATTTTCTTCGTTTGATCATAATCAAGTTCGGACTTTGCTTCTTTTCCTTGTGCACATGCTACAAGTACAAGAAATAGAAAAGAAGAAGTCAAAACGAGCAGCATCCGTTTCATAAGTTGGAACTCCTTTCAACACAGTTCTCTCTTTTTAATATAAATATCTTTAAGGAATTTATACATGAACATGGCTAGCTTTTTGAAATTGTCATTGATACAATTTAATTAGAAATATAAGGATAATGGGGGATGTGTTGTGAATAGCCGCAAGTGGGTACGCCTGTTTTTTACGACGTTGTTTCTAGGTGGGATTAGCACGGTCATTATTGGGTTTGTTCTGGAGTGGGACAAGTACGCTAAATTTTTTCAAAATTTCGACGGAAAGGAGATTTTAGCAGTTTCCTTCTGGTTGATGGGTGTAGGATTTATTTTTAGTGTTATAAGTCAAATGGGGTTCTTTGCCTATTTAACAATCCATCGTTTTGGACTGGGGATGTTCAGGTCACCTTCTTTATGGAATGCAGTCCAGCTCTTCTTTATTGCATTCGTTTTATTTGATTTCGTGTATTTAAGATCCATATTGATTGCAAATGGGGAAGTTTCGTTAGGGAATAACATACTTGTTGCAGGTGTATTATTTGTGTTTGGGGCGATTGTTGCTTACATAAAAAGTAAAGAAACGAATAGAAAGGCATTTGTGCCCGCTTTGTTCTTTATGGTTGTTGTAACAATTCTTGAGTGGGTACCAGCGCTTCGTATTAATGACACAGATTGGTTGTATTTAATGGTGATACCACTTTTATTATGTAATGCATATCAGTTACTTATATTACATCGTTTAATTGGAAAGGCGAGTAAGTCAGCTTAAGTAAGAGAGATTTTTGAGTTTTTATGCAGGGTGGTTGTACGAATATAAATATCGGGATGAAAAAAGCTCTACTACCTTAATGATAGGTAGTAGAGCTTTTTATGTGTGAAGGCACGAGGGAAAAGAATTACCTTACATCTTTACTTTTTGTACTTGTGTTAGAAATAAGTTGTGATACCGATATTTGCTCATATCCGTCACTCTTTAATTTTTGTAGAAGCAGTGGTAAAGCTTTATTTGTTTGAAGGGCAGAATCGGATGCATGTAATAAGACGATATCTCCACCTTTTAAATTAGTAGAGACATTGGAAACGATATTGTTTACACCTGGGTTTTTCCAGTCGTTTGAGTTATTACTCCAATGGACGATGGTGTATCCGAGTGATTCTGCTATTTTAAGTGTTGCTTTGTTAAAGTCTCCACTAGGTGGACGTAATAGTTTGACTTGTTTCACACCAAGTTTTGTAAAAACATCTTGTGCTCGTAAAAGATCTCTTCGTATTTCATTTGTCTCTAGAGAAGTGTAGGACGTGTAATTATAGCCCATACTACCGATTTCATGTCCATCTTTTATGATGCGTTCAACAACATCAGGGTGTCTTTCTGCCCATGCAGCAGAAACGAAGAAGGTTGCATTCTTAATGTCTCTTTCTTTAAGTGTATCAAGGATTGGAATTGCTTTTTTGTCTCCCCAACTAATATCAAACGTGAATGCAACTTGTTTTTTAGAGGTGTCTCCTTTGTAAATAACTTTAGGTCCTGTCGCAGTTGAAAAAGCAGATTCATGTGAATATGTTTTCAAAAAGAGAAGCCATGCTGTAAATAAGGAAAGTATCACTATTAAGCTAATGTGTTTAAAAGCTCGTTTACTCGTAATAAAAAAGAAAAACATAATATTACGCCCCTTTGTCCAATCCTTTTCAGTTACATATATGCTTTAAATATTAAAAAGAGAACAAAGGATTAATATCGTAAGCAGTGGATATAATGAATGATAGGATTTTGATAAGTGAAAATGAGCGTAACGTTTATTGCTTTGTAAGAAATGATTGAGGTGATGATTTGCTTGGGTTTATGTTAACGAAAGAAGAGAAAAAAGAAATGGAATACATATTGAAGAGAGAGTTAGAAGAACTGTTATTTGATTTTGAAGATGAACGTATTCATGACGTTGTAAAAAAGGCGATGGAAGAAAGATATAAAATCATTTTTTGTTTGTTTCGAAGAGTCGCTAATGCAGAAGAGTGTATGCGTTATGTAAGGAAAAGAATTTTTTATTAAAAAGTGTTGACGTTAATAGTTATTATATGATAGATTAATAACCGTCGCTGATGCGGAAACGCAGAAGACGATAAAAAAGAAATTTGAAAAACTTAGTTGACATTGAAAAATGAAGATGTTAACATAAGGAAGTCGCAAATGAGCGACCAAGTAGTTCTTTGAAAACTGAACGAAACA
>NZ_NJGF01000027.1:0-60041 GCF_002209985.1 Bacillus sp. K2I17 | reverse complement strand
CCTGTTACTCCCGGTGATCCCGTTAAACCGGTCGGGCCTGTTACTCCCGGTGATCCCGTTAAACCAGTTGGACCCGTCGGACCGGTCATTCCCGTTGGGCCCGTTGGAATATAAATTGGGGGAAGAACTGGAAACGTAGGTCCAATGTTTTCAGGTTCTATCATAGCTTTATTTATTGATAATTTATTTTCTCGCTTCACTTTAATACCTCGTTCCACATCTTTGTTTACTACTTAACAAAATAATACATCTATCATTTTAGAAGAATTTCATAACTACTTTTTTCATTCTCAAATGATTTTTACATATAGTAAACTTTTTACCGTTGCTATAACTAGTAGTATTAATATAATAAAATGATAGTTCCATTTCAAAATACTAAATCGGTTACATTCTAATTTAAAAATGAGGTGATTTATATTCAAGATAAGAATGAAAAAATGAAAAAAGAACTATTATCACTGGCTCTTGAAATTATTCTTCCATACAGACTGACAGGTCCTACTGGGCCCACAGGTAATACCGGTCCTACAGGCATTACTGGACCCATTATTACAATAAACTCTATGTTCGCTAATAATACATTAGGTGGTCCCATCTCAGTCATATTAGGTGGAACTAATATTCCACTTTCTAATAACCAAAGTCTCGGTAATTTTACAGTGAACGCTACAAATGATATATATACAATTCCTGTTACTGGAAGATATTATTTAACCTATCAAATTAATACAACAACTTCTCTACTTGCTGGTACAAGGCTACTATTAAACTCTTCGACTCCACTTCCCGGATCTATTTTTTCACCCGCAATATCAACTTCAAACTATAATAATAATTTAATAACCAATTTAATTGCTGGTAATACAATTTCCCTTCAAATATTCGGCGTATTATCCATAGTTAATTTAGTTGGAGGTGGTTCAACAGGTGCCTCTTTAACAATTATACGAATCGATTAATAAATGATTCATTCTTTTTTATAATAAACATTCTTAGCTGCTAAAGTAGTAACTATTACGTCATTCCTAAAGCTAATAATATTTCAATAATTTCACGACAGTGATTAAGCAATAAAAACAATTTGTACTATACTCATAGTAATAACCATCTATACTAAATTTTCCGTATATACATTATCAATTTACACTTCTCCCTGCCAATGTTACATTGAATAAGAAGACAGTTTCCCAAAATGCGAACCATCTCAAAACGTATTTGAGAAACATACTCCAATCCTATACGCGAGAGCAATACTATGTCGACACTCAAACGAGTGTCTTTTTTTATGAATTTAAAAAAATAAAACCATCTCTTATAGATGGTTTATCAACACACATTTCTTTATATTCTTGATGCAATTGTAAGTTTATGCAGCTGGATAATAAATGGTCATACTTAACCGAGTTAGCGTACTTCCGGAATTATGATAAGAGTGCGGTCTATCCGCCTTAAAGCAAATTGCATCTCCGCTATTTAATGTATATTGACAATCATTTATTTCAATTATCAATTCCCCTTCAAACACCGTTATAAATTCTTCGGTCCCTTCTTTATGGCCTTCCGAACTTAATTTTCCTTCTGTTTCAATTTCAACCGTATAGATTTCAAAGTTCCTATCATCTTGAAAAGGAAAAGAAGGATACACTTTATATCTCCCATTGTCTTCTGATAATACTTGAACATCATTTCGTAAAACAACTTTCGTATCTGGTTGCGGATTATTGATTAAAGAAGTAAAAGACACTTTCAAACCATTAGCAATTTTCCATATCGTTGTTAATGTTGGACTTGACTCCCCTCGTTCAATTTGTCCAATCATCGTTTTACTCACACCTGTTAATTGCGAGACCTTTTCCAAACTCATTTTTTCTTTCTCTCGTATTGTTTTTAAATTTTTCGCCAAAATAAGTTGAATTTCTTCCATAAGAAACACCCCTACACTATATACAATATAACGACCGTTATGTATAATAAAGAGCACACGTTATATTGTTCTTTTCGGTCATTATAACATACACAAATAATTAGGGGGTTTTGAAATGCCTATATTTTCTTTTTTGTTATTTGTTTTTATAAGTAGCTTCACACCCGGTCCTAACAATTTTTTAGCTATGACATACGCTAATCAGCATGGTTTAAAAAGGAGTATGCAATTTTGTTTTGGAGTAGCTTTCGGTTTTTTCATCCTCACCTCCTTATGTAGCTTCTTTAATATTGTACTAATTAATATCCTACCCATAATCGAATTCCCTTTAAAAATTTTAGGTGTAGCATATATGCTATATTTAGCTTTTAAAATACTCACTAGTAAAACTAGTACAGATTCCGATGAAAAACATAATAAAAACTTATTTACAGTGGGGATTTTTCTTCAGTTTGTTAACCCTAAAGGGATACTATTCGGCCTGACTGTAGTGTCAACTTTTATTCTCCCTTACTATAATTCATATTCAAGTTTTCTACTCTTCTCATTATTTCTAGGTGTAGTCGGGTTAATGAGTACATTTAGTTGGAGCTTATTTGGTTCCATGTTCCAAAAACTTTTATTAAAACATACTAAATCTTTTAACATCATTATGGCCGTTTTATTAGTTTTTAGTGCTTTTTCAATTGTAATCAATTAAATTCAAACTCTAAATTTTATTTCTGTTTAAAAGTATGATTTACAAATATAGCTGATATACCAAATGAACCTCCCGCTTACATGCATTACTTATTTAGTTTTAAGGCGGTAATCTTCTATATCTACTCTTATTCATACGAGATAAAATAAAAAGAGGATTACTCATTATAAGTAATCCTCTTTTTTGACTATTGATTTTTAAATATTCTGTTCCACTAAACTAAAATCTTTACTTAACTTCATACCACCAGCCTTTACGATCAAGGTAATCCGTCATTCCTTTAAGTTGCGCATCTGAAGTTGGTTCAGAGATAAAATATGTTAGACCATCCGATTGTAAGATGAAGTTAGCTGTCATTTTTAGTGACGTTAATGCTCCCATTACATCGGGGGTTTCATGCGGTGAAAAAGCTCCTGATTGAATGATATTTTTTTTCGATGGCGGAGTTGTCCCGCCAGATTGCCCCGTTAACGCATAAACAATTGAATTTGCAATCTTATCTGGATTCCATTTTGACATATCTGCTTCATTATCGATAAATCCAAGTTCAATTAAGATTGCAGGTGCTTTCGTATTCGCTAATACATAAAGGTCTTTTCGCTCCTTCGCGCCACGAGTTGACCAGCCAATATCTTTTGAAAGTTGCGCTGCTATCTTTGCTGATAAAGCTTGTTGGTCATAATACAGTACTTCAACACCATTAGCATTCGTATCATATGAGTTTAAATGAAATGAAACTACTAAGTCTACATCATGTGAGTTTGTTTTAGATACAATGTTATTTAAATTTTGCGCTTGTGTTGTCCCTACTTCATCAGTATCATCATAAACTGTATGCCCTACTGCTCTTAATTTAGCAACAACTGCATCCTTAACTTGTCGATCCATAATATGTTCTTTCCGATTCCCATAATTTGCACCCTGTACAATACTATTGTGACCTCCATGTAAACTATATCTAGCCATTGTTCAACATCCCCTTTTTTATTAATATATTCAAAGCTCGTCTTATTGTCCGGTCAAATATCCAGTAAAGCTCCAGCAAACAATAATAAGGGCACTAATCTATTTTTTAATTTTTAATTCTAGATTATCTATTTTCTAAAGCAAAGGACTCATAAATAAAAACCACAACTAATATTTTTTAGTTGTGGTTTTTACGCATTTAAACTGTTTATTTTGAAATCTTTTTATTATAATACATAAAAATACGTTATAATATAAGCTACTGTTCTTTAGGAGGGGTTTAATGGCTGATAAATATAAATTTTTGATTCTCTTTGTTACAGCATTTGTTTCTTTCTTTTCCTTAATAAAAGATTTCCGTAACATTTCAAAAAGTTTCTTTTGGGGGAGCTTTGCAATCCTAACAAGCTTTATATTATTATTAACTCACGCTTTAGAATTAACTCCAATACTTCTCTATTCAGCTCAGATGGCTCTTGAGATTATTACAATACCACGTAAATTATTTCTTCCACCTGTCACTGAAGTTGCTAGTTTTTGCTAACAATTCGTATATATATAAGTTTCAACTCTACATTTCTAATTATCTTTACAAATATAATAGTGCGGTTTCTCCTTTCTAGAGAAACCACACTATATTAAATTTTAAACTGACTAGTATAAAAATCTCATACATCGCTGTTTTTTTCATTGAGTTCGTTTGTTTTGTGTAAAAGAAAAAGCACCCAACTGGTTGCTTTTTACAGAATCATCTTTTTCTTCCGCTTCTTTTTACTTCCTTTATTTCTCCTTGCTTAACTAGTTTTTCAATATATAAATGTACTAACTTATAAACACATTCTCTTCGCTAATTTTCCTGATCTTCTTGATTTTTCATCCAGACGCACAATGCTTTGTAGTTTTTCAGCTCCTTCACCACAAGTCTTCGCATTTCCTTTTCATCGATGTCCTCAAAAAATGACAATTGATTCATACGATACGGTCCCCCTCCGTTCGATTTACTCTATTGAACTTTTACTTCATTTCCTTTTTACATTCTTTAAGAAAATCGATATCCTCTTGAAGCCGTTCTTTTGTTGAAAGTAATTCCATCACATTACCTTCTGTGCTATAAATACGTATCGTTCTTTCCTTAAACTCCATACCCAATATCCCATCATCATTTAAAAGCTTTACATTACCTCGCTTTCTATTCAAAGGATTATTTTATTGGTTTTTCAATTAAACTTCATTTCAAAATTCTCCGTTTTATATGAACCACTAGACACATACACCATATACTAATTTAAATACTTCCTAGGAAAGAAGGTGAAAGTTATGCCATCTATTGTCGGAAATATGGTTGTACAAAATAGTAACGGTTCTTTCAACTTAGGTGATTTTTATAATGTTTCTCCAAAAGAAAATACAAAAGCTTATAATGGTTCGGGTGCATCTAATGTTGCTTTTGTGCTTAATACATTTAACGGTGTTAGTGCAACCAACACATTTGATTCTGATGTTGCCGACCAAAGCCAAGTTGGAACCGCCTAAACTTATTTATTTCTTCTACTTCCGAATAAAAGCCAATATCCCGTTAATAATGTATATATAGTTTCTGTTTCCCCTTCATACCCGAAGGCTTATCAGTTAGCTTTTGCTAGCTGTCCTTTTTAAATACGGGCTGCACACGTATTCAGCTTATAAATTAGGCCTTGTGAGCTGCCACCTTTTAAAGGAGCACATTTAAATATATGCTCCTTTTATTCAATGTTATTTTCACGATCATGCAGAATAAAACATAAGGTATATGGTAATTCAGTGCTCATAAAACCTATTTTTTCTAAGAGTTTATCCATTTGTAAGCTCTTTTTTTCTTTTCAAATAACTCTTTTATTTTTAAATTTGTATTATTTTAAATTATCTATTCTACTTCTCTTTTCTTGTTCATATGCCAAGTTTTTTATTCATAAACTAAAAGTACTTGACATAACTGAATGGAGGCTAATAATGTCTTTTTCAAATATTATTAAATACGGACGCGTTCCCCTCTTTAATTCTAACTTCCCTTTGATTTTATTTTGGAGTCAAAAAAGTGGCTGTACCTCTCTTGCACATTGGTTTTTTTATCAAATAAATTTATTTAAAGAAGCCATAAAATACGATTCTTTCATCCATAATTATGAAAATGAAATATACAAAAACTCCTCGGACTACTTTATTGAACTAGCTGCAGCTTTATATACAAACGGAAAAGATACCTATAAATTAGTGAGAAACCCCTATACAAGAGCTGTAAGTTCATTTTTTTCACTAATTGCCCCCCCTTACATAGAAAACCCAGCATGGAATCCTATTCGGAATTTTTATTATGGTAATGAATTTTGTAATAAACCTATTTCATTTAAAATCTTTCTCTACTACTTAAAAGAGCAAATGATAGATTTAGAACAAGTAGATCCACATTTAATGCAGCAATATGAACCAGGTGAGGAAGAGTTTGTTACAAAGTATATCTACCTTGAAAATTTCTCTACTGAAATTGAGCGCTTAGAACAAACATATCAATTAAAAACTTCTCCTTTACACATACTAACCAAATCATGGCATCATCAGAAAGACAGGGCGATTTTTAGAGGTAATTTTGCAGATGCTGATATTACCGATCCTTTATTCCCACGCCTCCCAACATACGATAGCTTTTATGACCATGAAACTATCCAATTAGTACAGGATATTTTTAATAAAGATTTTAGCACGTACAATTACCCATTAACTCCTTTAAAAAATATGTGATTTTCTAATTGTAGTTTCATATATTATAGAGAAACTTAGATTCACCTATTTAAGTTTCCTCATAAAACTCTCGTAGTAAGTTGGGGCACTGGAAACAGTGTCTTTTTTTAATAAAATTCAAATTGTATTATCTAATAAATCATTAAAACATTTAAATAGAACGTGAAATACTCATTAAGGTTGCCACCATTCGTATGTTTTACTTTGTATGCAAGAAAGACGCAGTTAAAACATTTAGTGAACGAATATTTAAATAGTAATGTTTACAAATATAAAAATGCGGTTGCTCCTTCCTGGAGAAACCGCACCTTATTAAAGTTTTTATTAAATTTTAAACTGACTCGTATACAGATCAAAGTAAAACCCTCTATCTTCCATAAGAGATTCATGATTCCCTCTTTCCAAAATACTTCCATCTTTTATAACAAGGATTTGATCTGCTTTCTCAATCGTTTTCAGTCGATGAGCGATTACAAAACTTGTTCGACCTTTCATTAAATTATTTAGTCCTTCTTGAATTTGCAATTCTGTTCTCGTATCAATATTTGATGTTGCTTCGTCGAGAATTAATATATCTGCATCTGCTAAAATCGCCCGCGCAATCGCAAGAAGTTGTTTTTGTCCTTGACTTAAATTCGATCCTTCTGAAGCAATTTTTGTTTCATATTGATTCGGTAAATGTTTAATAAAAGAATGTGCAGATGCTGCCTTAGCTGCATTGATTACTTCATCATCACTAGCATCTAATCGACCATAACGAATATTATCCATAATCGTCCCAGCAAATAAGTACGTATCTTGTAAAACTACTCCTATTTTACTTCGCAACGAATTAATATCATAATCTTTTATATCTTTTCCATCGATATGAATTTGCCCTTGCTGTATATCGTAAAAGCGAGTTAGCAAATTAATGATTGTTGTTTTGCCCGATCCAGTTGGACCAACTAAAGCAATTGTCTCCCCTGGCTGTGCCTTAAGACTCACTTCTTTTAAAATCGTTTTATTTTCCTCATAACCGAATGTAACATTCTCAAGTGCAACATGTCCTTGTAAATTTTGTACCATGAACGCATCTTTTTTATTTTGGATTTCTGGTACTTCATCCATAATTTCAAAGACACGTTCTCCACCAGCAACTGCCGATTGAATCGTATTCATTAAAGTTGCGAATTGACTAAGTGGTCTTGAGAATTGACGAGAATAATTAATAAAAGCTGCAATGACACCTACTGTTGTCATTCCATTTAAAACCATTACTGATCCAGTCCCAATTACAAGCCCCATACCTAAGTTATTTATAAAGTTCATACTTGGAAAAATAAAAGCTGAAAATGTATCCGCCTTCGTAGCTGAAACTCTTAATTGTTCATTAATTTTATTGAAAGTTTGTACGGTTTCTTTTTCTTTCCCATATAACGTTGTAACATCCGCTCCTGTTATAGCTTCCTCAATAAAACCATTTAATTCTCCTAAATCTCGTTGACGCTTTGCAAAGTTTTTACCACTATAAGCAACTAATTTTTTTGTAACGAAAAACATAATAGGTACTGTAATTAATGTAACAATTGCTAAAATCCAATCTAATGCGAACATCGCAATCGTTACACCTATAAAGGTTAATGCTGATGAAATAATTTGTACAACACTTTGTGTTAACGCTTGATTCAAATTATCTATATCATTTGTCACACGACTCATTAAATCCCCTTGAGAACGTACATCAAAGAACCGTAAAGAAAGCGTTTGGATTTTCTCGAAAATATCTTGTCGTATTTTTTGTATTGTTTTTAATGCAACGTTAACCATGACAAATGTTTGTAGCCAAGTTAACAATACTGTTACACCGTAAATCGCGATAAGTAACAAACACATTCTCGCCGTACCGTTTAAATCTTTCGGTACAATATATTGATCTATAATTACTCCCATTAAATAAGGACCTAATAACCCAAGTAACGTCGTAACAAATACTAAAAATATAACGAACGTAAGAGCAGCCTTTTGATACCCCATATAGTTCCATACTCGCAATACAGTTCCTTTAGTGTTTCTAGCTTCACCCATTTTAGGCGCGTTACGCCCACCTTTATTAGCAAATTGCCCTTGAAAATTACGCATGTTCTTTCCCACCTTCTTTATGTAAATTGCCACCTTGGGAAAGATAAATTTCTTGATATACCTCACATTGTTCTAACAATTCTTCATGTGTACCATCACCTACTAATTCACCGTTATCTAAAACGAGAATTTTATCAGCATCTATTATAGATGAAATTTTAGAGGCGATTAATAATGTTGTTGTTCCTTTATATTCTGTTCTTAATGCCGATTGAATGTTAGATTCTGATTTCGCATCAACTGCTGATGTAGAATCATCTAATATAAGAATGGATGGCTTTCTCACAAGTGCCCTTGCAATTGATACACGTTGTTTTTGTCCACCTGATAAATTCGTCGCCCCTTGTGTTAAATGATATTGATATGAATCTTCCAACTTGTTAATAAACTCAGTCGCACAAGCTGATGAAGCCGCTACTTCCAGTTCGTCATTCGTTGCATCTTCTTTACCATAACGTAAGTTCTCTTCTATGCTACCTGAAAACAATAATGCCTTTTGAGGTACAAACCCGATTGAAGCACGAAGTTTTTGTAAATCGTATGCTCTAACATTTATTCCATCAATGCATACTTCCCCTTGATCAACATCGTATAAACGCGGTAACAGTTTTGCTAAAGTAGATTTACCACTTCCTGTAGAACCGATAATTCCTACTTTTTCACCTTTACATATGTTAAATGAAATATCTTTTAAAACATATTCATTATTTTTCGTGTAACTATAACTAACATTTTTAAAGTCAATTTGTCCCTCGATTTGCTTAGGTGCAACCGCATTTGTTTCCGTCGTAATATCAACCTCAGTATTTAAAACTTGCTGTACACGATCCGCAGATGGAAATGCTCGCGCGATTTGCATAAATACCATACTTATAGACATAAGTGACATTAAAATAATATTCAAATAGTTTATAAACGCTAAAATAGCTCCTACTTGAAGCGTTCCATCAAATACTTTTTCTCCACCAATCCATAATGTTGCGACAATCCCGCCGCTTACAACTAACATAATGATTGGCATCATTATGGAAATAAGCTGCACCGCTCGAATATTTATCTTCGTTAAATTTGTATTAACATTTCCAAACTGAATAATTTCATATTTTTGTCTTACATACGCTTTAATAACACGTACTCCAGATAAATTTTCTTGTAGCTTTGTATTCACTTTATCTAATGCTTCTTGCACTTTTTTGAACGTTCCGCTCGCTTTACTTGCAATGAATATAATCGCAAGTAATAAAATTGGAACAACCACAAGTAATATAGGAAATAACTCGCGTGCTGTTACAAAAACAATTATTATACTTCCGATAAATAACAAAGGACCACGAACAAGTACACGTAATGTCATCGTCATCGCCGATTGAATAGAAGTAATATCATTTGTCACAATCGTTAATAATTTCCCAGTTCCAAATGAATCACGATTTTCACTAGAAAATGTTTCTACTTTCGCAAATACATCTTTTCGTATGTCTGTAGCGAAATTAACAGCTGCTTTTGTAGAATACATCATACACCCAAGTCCTCCAACTAAACCGAGTGCTGCAGCTCCTATCATAAGAAGCCCCATTTTTATTACATAATTCAAATCACGATTTGCTATCCCTACATCAATAATATGTTGCATAATAGTCGGTTGAATTAAGTCCATCGCAACCTCAAGTACCATAAATAGTGGTCCAATAATCGCGAAGAACATGTATGGTTTTAAATAATGTAATAATTTGCGAAATGATTTCATACTTAATCTCCTTTTTCCTATGAAATTACCATTTAATAATTCATACCCTCCTTACTTAAGCCATATAATTTTTGATTTTTCCAGTACTTCTATTATATTATGCAAATTAATATTTAACATTATTAAATGATAAGCATTAATGACTTTCCGGTCAATAAATGTGCTTTATATTACGCAAATAGAAAAACCGTATTCTTAAGTAGAAAGAATACGGTTTTTCATCTATATCTCTTCAATTGTAAAATCTAAAAACTCAGTCTCAAATCCATTGTTTTTAGAAGGACTACACGTGTAAAAACCTATTTTAACAGGCGCATTCCCTATATCCTCCATCAAATGAGCAATTCTTATTTGTTCCCATTGACAGCTATTTTTTACATATATTATATAATCGCCACGTTTACGAACAATTCGAAAATGAAGTTGTTGGGTAGCTAATTCTGTTGGAAAGTCTTGTGTTGACCAATCAGAATATCCATTATTCGTTACGACAGCTCCTAAATGAGAAAGGCCATCTGGAATATACTCTAATGAAGTTTTCAACCAACACTTTTCCGAAATCATAACAAAAAGACCTGCTTGATCGTATTTTGAATTTGGATCCATACACAATTGAACTTCAGCTTGAAAGTCTGTCATCATTTCATTATAAAATACATGACCATTCATTACTTCAAAACCATAATGTGTTTTAAGCCAGAAATCTGTTTCTGCTTTCGAACGGACGATAAACGACCGGTTGTCATTAATTTTATAATATTCAGGGACATTCATTATAGTGAGCTGCTCAACATGTTTAGGTATATACGATATATTCATAGTTCCTCCATAATAAAGCCTTTATACAAACATTTAAAACTCCGCTAATACAGGGAATTTATAACCTTTAAAATCTAACTCTTTATTACTTCGAACCATTAAATACTTATTAGACTGTAATTCTGTAAATTGTACATCCTCAATCCCTAATTGATCTGGTGAGAAGTAAAATTCGATTTCTGTAAATCTTTCAGCGATTTCTCCGCATATTTCATCTAAAACTGGAATTACTGGTGCAAATACTCCATATAATTTCAACTTTTCATTATCTACTTCATACACAATTAGAGCATCTAGTTTCTCTGAATAATACAATTTCTCATTCCATCCCGAATCATACATATTCAAATAAAACGAAGGACGGAAGTTTAATGTTGAAAAATTATTTGAAAGTCTTTGGCTACTATCAATAGTTTCATGTATTAACTTTCTATCCTCTTCCATATAATAATCTAATTTTCTAAGTAAGGAGTCATTATTATTCTTTTTATCATATAGAATAGTCATCAAATACTCCTGCACAACTTTAAACCCAAATGATGCATATAGTTCAGGTTTTTCCGTAAATAATAAGGTACATTCACATTTCTTATCAATTTCTTCTATCATTTTACTTATTAATTGTGTCATGAGTCCTTGTCTACGAAAATCAGGGTGAGTCATTACCGTTTGAATGCCGGCTGCATTTATTCTTTCACCATTTACTAGCAATGGTAGCGAAAATACCGCAACATTTGCAATCGCTTTATCGTCATGTAAAAATGATAAAGCTTTGTATGTATCATCCCAATAACCTCTCTCTGAAAAATCATTCAATGTTTGAATTGTAATTCCAAACACTTCTTCAAATAAAGGAAATAACTGCTCTCTTTTTGGTTCTTCTAAAAGAAATTTTTCAAAAATTTCAACATTCCCCATGTTGTCCCTCCATACGTTAATTCCATCAAATTAGATTTAGTTATATAACCTGCTCTTAATGTAATAGGTCTTACCAATCAATATACTATCATAAAATATAAAAAAAGAGTCTAATTAATTTTATGTTTTGACTATTCGAAAATAAGTCGAATAAAACAATATTAAGATTTTTGAATATTAATAAGTTTATTATATAAAAATAGTGCTTTCTACTTCGTTTTTACTCATAGAAATGCACCATTTATAAAAAAATATTTTTTATTATTTTTTTCCTTCTAGTCTCTCCCTCGTATTAATTTCTTCTCCTCTCATTCGCTTTTCAAATGTATTTCTCCAACTTGTAGAAAGTGCATGTACTTCTAAGATCCTTTTTAGCCCTTCCATATTTTGTTTTTCCTTATGCATAATACGATTAGCAAATGCTACTGTAACACCTTTTGGATCAGACTTTATTAACTTTAACGTATCAACAGGTGATACCCATCCTTCTTTTAATACACGAAAATAAAATCCTGTATATCCTGTTTCTTGAAAATAAAGTGGTAACTTTGGAATATTGTATTTCTTAGCTAATTTAAAACAAGGTTGTCTTGGCTGTGTTACTTGTACAATTGCTTCTCCAATTTGAAATGTATCACCAATACAAACATCCTCTTCACACAGACAATTAATTGTTATATTTTCTCCGAATGCTCCATATACAAGGGCTTGATTCAACTCTTTTTCCCAGTATCTATAATGTTCTCCAGAATACACACAAACTGCTTTATCTACTCCACCATGATGAACTAAGTCCGCTTGCCCATCTCCATTAAATTTTAAAAAGGATAAAAACACCGGTTCCCTTACTTGCTTCTTATTTATACCTGTATGAATTACCTTTCCGCCGTATGTAACCTCTTTTGGTAACCCTATATTTAAAGATAGTACCTCATATACTTTATTCATCTTAATCGCTCCTCTTACTTACCCTACAATTTTTCAATAGATTAATTTATACTTTCAAACTCTCTGTCTATTTTTCATTTAAAATGACAAAAGGTCAGCAAATGTAATAACCACTCAAATATCCTTGCTCCTATACTTATCTATCCTTACTTCAAAACTTTTCAATCCCTCTCTAATAAAGTGATTATAAGCTCAACAAAATCATTGTTCAATCCAATTATTTATATAATAATGATAGGTATAACCTATCATTAAACTTGAGGTGATTCCAATCGAATTAAGACAACTTGAATATTTTTTAGCTGTTTCAAAAGAATTGCATTTCACAAAAGCAGCTGAGAAACTAAATATTTCACAACCTTCTTTAAGTCAGCAAATACGTGCATTAGAACATGAAGTAGGAATGCCGCTTTTTGATCGCATTGGTAAAAAAATATCTTTAACTGATGCAGGAAGGATTTTATTATTACATAGTAAAACCATTTTTCATGAAGTCGAACAAGCTCGTTCTGCAATTCAAGATCTAAACGGATTACAGCAAGGTTCCTTAACAATAGGCTCTTTGTTAACCGTCGTAAATTATTTACTACCACCAGCTATATTAAATTTTAATCATTCATATCCCAATATAGAGCTTTCTGTATTAGGGCTTCGTACAGAAGATATTCGTGAAAAATTATTACAAAACGAACTAGATATTGGCATTACATTTCTCCCGGTGCAAGATAAGGAGATTATTTCTATCCCTCTATACAAAAGTGAACTTACATTAGTCGTACCAACCGATCATCAATTAGCTGAACGTAATCATGTATCTATTGCTGAATTACAGAACTACCCTTTAATTCTTTTACCTAAAAATTTCTTTTTAACCGAACTAATTACATCTCATTGTCAAAAATTTAACTTTAAACCAAAACCAATTTTAGAAATTAGTACGATGGAATCTTTAATCCAAATGGTTTCAAAAGGAATGGGAATTACAGTGTTACCAAAACCGTATATAGACTTTTTACAAAATAAAAACATTCAAGCAATTAAAATAGAAAATCCTACCCCAACAATAGAAATTGGGCTTATTTATAGAAAAGATAAATATATGTGTGCTGCAACTCGAGAATTTATTGAACAACTAAAAAGAACAGTACGTTCTTTACAAAGCTAAACGAACAAAAGAGATTATCCTATAAAACCGTTTCACAACGCTCTAGTAGGATAATCTCTTTTCAAAACAAAATACAACATAACTTTTAAACTCAAATAAATTTCAATGTACCTTTTTAGATATTGGAATATATTTCGTAAAATATGCCCCGACTAGTAATAAAACAATTGAAGTTAACCAAATAAAAATACCGCCAAAGTTAAACCAATATGCAAGCAAATTTAAGATTGCTAGTGTAAAGAAACAAATTGAAGTTAACGCACTCTTCAATCCTTTTACCCCTGCTTTTTTTCTTTTTTCATAAGTAATATACATTGAAACGGCAACAAATAAGATAAGAACAATCGGTAACATTACTTTTAGCAATGGCAATCCCTCCCGTACATACACCTTACTATTACCATTTTATCTCATTTATTCTTCTTGAATCAATTAATAGCATTCTTCTCTCCAAAAGTCAGTATACGTTTTATTATTAAATTTCACATTTACCTGAGAAAATGAAAGACTTCCTCCAACTTTCAATGAGTACCAGTCGTTGAATAGTGGAGATCCGAAGCAAATATTCATTATACGATTATGCAAATCAAATAAGACAGAATGCAAAGTTCCAAACCATTCTTCATAATTATGTACTGTCAGCCCAGTAGGATACTCTCTTTCTACTAATTCTTTTAAAGAATCCATGCTCACTAGTTCATTTTGATTTAAATATTCATACAATATGTGATATCTGTTTGTGGATTGTTCTAATCTTCTATTATTCAATTTTTGAATAGGTAAACTAATCGCATGGTTTGTTGATACGATAAAATCATGGCTTTCCTCATCAATTGTGGTTATTGATTTATATCCGTCAAATATTTCAATACGCGCTGCGTCTAAAGGATCTGCTACAATTAGATTAATATTACTTGCAATTGGCATTTCATCAACTAGTGATATCGCCTCCTGCACATTTTTACATTTCTCCAATAATACTCGAATTACCGCAAAGCATTGTAAACCACTTAACACTGGCTTTCGTAAGCCTTCAATATTTCCTACTGGTTGACCACATGCTGAAAATGTAACAGCTAACCCATGCTCGTTAACTCCTTCTGTTCGACCGAAATAAAAAGTAGAAAAGCCACTATGTACATATGCACCTTCAACATGTGTTGAGCAAAAACGCATATCATCTATTTTGGGTAACAAATCATAATTTCTTAATACATATGTGTGCTTTGAATCTGTCTTTTTAGGTAATACGACACAATGACTACATCCTGCTTTTAATAGTGTTTGATAATAATACATCAGATTTCTAGCAGGAATTTTCAACACTTCACAAAACCCTTCAATTTCTTCATTAATTCCTGGACAATATTGATTTAATATATTTCTAGATTCTGTCCAATAATTATCTGATACTAAATGTTCTTGCTGTATAAATTGTGGAATGAGATACGGATGATTTTTCACAAACTCTCCTTGTTGCTTTCCAATATCATAATGACTTCCTTTTAATGATGAAAAGTACCCCTTAACTTGGTACATCTAAATCCCACCTTACATCTAATTTATCCATATCATACCAAATGAATTTTATTCATTCTTGATGTTTTTTACTGTCTTTCAAATCAAATTTGGCTGGAATAAAGAAAACAATTATAAAATAAAAATTAGGAAACTGTAATCATTAACAGTTTCCTAATTTACCTATACTATATTATCCCCTCTTCCACCAACGTTTCTGCAATTTGAACCGAGTTCCAAGCGGCCCCTTTTAATAAATTATCGGAAACAATCCAAAGATGGAATCCTTTTGGTGTATCAGGGTCTTTTCTAATTCTCCCGACAAATGTATCTATTTTCCCTTCTGCATATAATGGCATTGGGTACAGCTGTTCACTAGGATTATCTTGCAGTATAACACCTGGTGCATCCAGCAACACTTCTCTTATTTCTGCAACAGTTGCTTCTTTTTCAAGTTCTATATAAACCGATTCTGAGTGCCCGGATACGACCGGAACACGCACACAAGTAGCTGCCATTTTCAAGTTTTGGTCCTCCAAAATTTTCTTCGTTTCTTGAATCATTTTTACTTCTTCAAATGTAAAATCATTATCTGTAAATATATCTACTTGAGGCAATACATTAAACGCAATCGGATAGTGTTTTTTATCTTTTTTCGCTGGCAGTATAGTACTCTTAACCTCTTCACCTTCAAGCATTGACTTTGCCTGTTCTTTTAATTCATGAATCGCATGAATTCCTGAACCTGACACAGCTTGGTATGTGGAAACAATAATTCGTTCCAATCCGAATACTTTTCGAATTGGTTGAAGTGCCGTCACCATCTGTAATGCTGAACAATTCGGAACTGCTATGATACCGTTATGCTCCTTTAAAGTGTGCGCATTTACTTCTGGAACAACGAGTGGTACATCGTGCGCCATTCGGTATTCACTTGTGTTATCAATTACGATGGCACCACTAGTGACTGCGTGATTAACAAATTGTCTAGACACTTCTCCTCCAGCGCTAAAAAAGGCAATATCTACACCTTCAAAGCTAGTTGCTTTTGCCTCTTGTATCATTATCTCTCGTCCTTTAAATTGCACTAACTTGCCAGCGGATCGTTTTGACGAAAGCAATGTAACTTCAACTATATTAAATTTAGTTTCTTTTTCTAACAGTTCAATAATTTTTTGTCCTACTGCACCTGTAGCACCAACTACAGCTACATGATAGCCCTTTTTGATCATCATTTCTCCTCCAATATAATTTAAATGAATATTTCTATAATTTCATTTTATAAAGAATTTAATCATTTGGAAAATTGAAATACGTGATATAATCATTCACAAATCATGATAATAAAAGAGGGATAGCTTATGGAAATGAGACATGTTAAAACATTTTGTGCCATCGTTAAGTATGGTAGTTTTTCTAAAGCTGCTCATGCGTTAGGTTATGCGCAATCTACTGTAACAGCGCATATGAAAGCATTAGAAAACGATTTACGTCTCCCTCTATTCGATCGATTAGGGAAAAAAGTACTTCTTACAAAAGCAGGTCATCAATTTCATCCTTATGCTCTAGAATTACTAGCTATTTATGAAAAAGCGCAAGAAATCCCTCAAAATAGTGATGATTTAGAGGGAACTTTAACGATTACATCTAACGAATCATTAGCAGTGTACCGATTACCACAATTATTACGTATGTACAAACAGGAGAATCCGAAAGTAAATATCATACTGGAAACAACTACAAACGAACAAGCAATGAATAAGCTACGTGAAGGAGAAACAGATGTTATTTTCATAATTGGAGAAAGTATGGAACATAATGATTTTATTACGCGTACTTTTTGTAATGAAGCATTTGGATGGATTTTACCTCCCCATTACTCTACACACTCTAATCCATTTTGTTTACTAAATGATACTCAATTTATCTTTACAGAACAAAGCTGCGGCTATAGACCGATGGTAGATCGGTTTTTACGTCAAAGCGGAAATATTCCAGCTAAAACATTTGAAACTTCCAACGTTGAAGTCATTAAACAATCTGTGATGTGTGAGTTAGGAATTTCAATTCTTCCTTACATTGTTGTACAAGAAAGTTGTCAAAAAGAACAACTCTGTTTTCAGCCTATCGAAACTTCAACAGTTATTCAAAGCCATGTAATCTATCATAAATCTAGATGGATTTCACCCGTTTTACAATCGTTTCTTTCCTTACTAGAGCGAGACTAAAAGGTGCACAAAAAAAGAGTAACTGCCTAATAAGCACTTACTCTCTTCCAATATTATCTTATTTATTAGTCTGTCCCCCATCTGCAATTAATTTACTACCTGAATATGTACCTTTTTGCATAAACAATTGATTAATTAACTCTTTTTGTTCCGCTTCTGACATTACTCCTTTTCCTTCGCCTAAATTCCCGCTTTGTAATTTCCAAATCTTGTTGTGATCTGCGTCCATCTTTTCATATTTCCCTTGTTTCCATCTCTCTAAAATATCTGCATATGTATTTCCTTGTACTAGATCATTACTCTTTACAATATCAAGTAAACTTTCAATTCGTTCTTGTGTGATAAAAATATAGCCCCACTTTTGATCAGCTTTCGTTTTTTGATGTGCCATTTCATGTAATGCTGTCTGTATGTTCTCATCTGTCCATTTAAAATTTTTATTAAAACCGCTATTTGGTAATGAATGATTGCCATTTTCTAAAAGCTTTGCATCTTCAGCTTTTACATTACTATCAGCTAGTACTTCTGCTGCCGGAGCAGCTGGTGATGCCTTTTTCGCAGCTGGTTTACTATTATTTAGATAATACAGCATACCATATGTTACACCTACGCCGATTACCGCCATACCAGCTAAAATACCTATTATTTTAAAAAATGTTTTCATCTTGCTTGTTTCCTCCCACATATCCCATTCATATTTTCTATTTCTCGAACCACATATATATTTCCTTATATTATATTTCTTTTCTTTATCAATTGAAAGATTATTCTGTCAAAATATCCATCTTTTTCAAATGCAGATCCATCTCTAAGCATTTCGTTTTAATTTTATAAAAATATATGCTAGCCTACATATTAAGGAGATGAATAAATATGAGTTTATTGTATAGCGGTTTAACTTTTTTAAACTTTGACGATACATATTTATTACAAAATAAACTTCATTCTTATTCACATGAGGATATTGATTTTAGTCATTTAGAGCACACAAACCTGTATTGCGAGATTCCTTCTTTAAAGAGTATAAAACGGGAGTTATATCGTAGAAAGCAAAGAGGAATCACCTTTATCGGTTCTGGAAATTATCATTATGTATCTTATTTGCTACTAAAAGAAATAGATGAACCATTTAGCCTTATTTTATTTGATCATCACACTGACATGAACTTAAAAGAAGAAAATGAACATACTCTTATTTCTTGCGGGTCATGGGTATCGTTCACACTTCAAAATAACCCAAAATTAAAGAAAGTAATTATTATCGGACCTTCTTCTTTAACCATTCATTCTAATGATTATTCATGCGTAGAAGTATCTACACATACGATACTTTCGCATATTCATACAGATACTATATATGTAAGCATTGATAAAGATGTTTTAGATTCAAAAGTAACTATTACAAATTGGGATCAAGGACATATGAAACTTTCTACACTATTAAAATGTTTACATTCTCTTATTAGGAATAAAAATGTTTATGGTATCGATATTTGTGGTGAACTACCGGTTTATCCTTCTCAGCTCTTTCTAGCTAAATATGCAAATGCTATTAAGAAAAATGAAAAAGCAAACTTACAAATTTTAAAATCAATATATAATACATAAAAAAACAACGAGTACCTTATAAGGCACTCGTTGTTTTTATGCACGATGTTCTTTTAACCACTTCGTAATCGCATCTAACCTCGAAACATCAAAACGTCTCTCTTCACACACATTTAAACTATTTAAACTTTTCACAATTTCTAATTCATTCGATTTTACACTTTTCGCATCAATCATTTTGCAATATCCGTCTGTAACAGCATTTAAATTTTCATAATAACGTTGAAATGATTTTGATATATGTAAATGTTTTTCAAAGTTTCTTCTTCTTTTTGTCTCGTCAGATTCTTTCCGTTTTCTAAGTTCTTCATCATTCGTATATAAATAAAAATATTGATCGGGAAAACCAATTTCCCTATGTATCAGCTTTTCTTTATAAAAGTTTTCTATTAAAGATAACGGCTGATTAAATATATCAAAATGGAAACACCAATTATAACTAAGTGGTTGATAAATGTCGCCATCAAGTATTACTAATTCATATTGCTCTGATTTCTGCGCTGCTATTTTCCAGCGCTCTACTTGTTTTTCAAAATACCATGTTCTATGTTCGTTTTTTGGTCTTTCAAACAATAAATTCACTTCAGGTATAATGTACGCACCATAATTTTTTTCTAACTCACGACACGTGCTACTCTTACCAACCGCACTTGCTCCCTCAAACGCTATAATCCCCATAGTTTCTCCCACTTTCATTAACTTAAATCTCTTTGCTTTGCATTTTTTCCCCATAACTGTCTCCATAAAACAATTGAAGCGATAGAAAGCATAATTGTTGTAATGATACTCCCCTCAATACCGAACGAGCCCCCATGAAGGACTTCCGATCCTTTTGTTACAGGTTTAAAAAGTGGTGTAGAATACATTGCCATTCCACTTACTGCAAAACCATAAATATTAAACTGTGCCCAATTCCACAACGAATGCCACGCGCATATCCCCCAAAGACTACTGTCCTTTAAAGCGTAAAAAGCTGCAAATACACCAACTAATATTATATTCGATATTGAAAGAATTGTAATACCTGGATTTAGTAAATGCAGAAAACCAAATAAAAAAGAAGTTACAACAATCCCAATCCATATACGGCTTCTAACAGAAAGGACTGGAAATAACCAACCTCGAACAACAATTTCTTCTGTTGCACCTTGTATTAAAAAAGCAACTAAAGATCCCACAATTCCAATTATAGCGGTTGGCGTAATTTGTTGCATTTGTAGTTGTACAATTCCTGTTAATAAAAGTATCATTACTGGTATTGAAATGAAAACAAAACCTATTAATGCACCTCTCAAATATTTTCTTATCCACTGATTTCTCCAAAAACCAATGGATGAAATTGATCTTTTCTCTACAAATCTAACCCATAAAAAAACAAAAAATACAGCTCCGCCAAACGTCAATATCATCTCAATATCACTATAAATTGCCTTCATTAAAAGTGTTTCTGCTTTCGGTAAAAACAACATAAATAACATGAACAATTCACCTAAAGTTAAAAATACAATTGCAAGTATAACAGCGAATATTGGATGAACTTTTTTTCTTCCTTCTTTAGCTGCATCAATTATTTTAAATTGAGTAAATTGCAATATTCTCGCCTCCATAACAAATATATTAATACTATATATCGTTTCTCTAATACAAACTTCCAATAAAAATGCTCTCCGTTTAGCATAAACCTAAATTTGGAATAATATATAAATAAAAGAGATAACTTTGTGCGTTTTACTATTATCACCAAGATTATTCACTGGTATTACCAGCACTTGCTATTTCCCACCATTTGTTGTAAGATAGTAATTAAGGTCAATTTAACACCATATTTCCTTTGCATATTATCAAGTATCAATCAGGATTATTTTGTACTCCTTATGGGTGTTTGATAATATGTGAACTTTTATTTTTCATTCAAATAAGGCCGATCATATTGTAATCTTTTTAAATTTTAGGAGGCATTACCATGACATTAACAGGTAAAGTAAAATGGTTTAACAGCGAAAAAGGTTTCGGTTTCATCGAAGTTGCAGACGGTAACGACGTATTCGTTCACTTCTCAGCTATCACTGGCGACGGCTTCAAGTCTCTTGACGAAGGTCAAGAAGTTAGCTTCGAAGTTGAAGACGGTAACCGTGGACCTCAAGCTAAAAACGTTGTAAAGCTATAATTCAAACAATAAAAAGGTTGTTACCAGCTCGGTTAACAACCTTTTTAATATATAACTAAAATTTTTTACATAAAAGGAGTGGTTATATGTATCGCAATCGAAAGAACGATGTAGCTGAAGTACCACCAGAACAAACCCCTGTCTGGGAATGTGAATCAGAGGATTGTTTAGGATGGATGAGAAAGAATTTTTCATTTGAAGAAGAGCCTAAATGCCCTTTATGTAAAAGTAGCATGAAAAGCGGAGAACGTTTATTACCTAAAATAGGTTAATTTTTACTTACCCCCTCTTTTATAAGAGGGGGTTTTTATTATAAATTTATATCCTCTACATCCGTTCGAACTATAGAATACAATAGTGCATCATGTTGCTTATTTCCTTGATGAATATAGCCACGTAATAACCCTTCCTTATGAAAGCCTATTTTAGATAACATTTTACAAGAAGTAACATTTTCAGGGTATGTAATAGCTCCAATTCTAAATAAGCCTAAATCTCGAAATCCATAATGAATAATTTCTCGAGCCGCTTCTGACGCATAACCATTCCCCCAATAACGAGGATGTAAGTCATATCCAATTTCAGATCGTTTACTCCATAGTTGTAAATTATTTAATCCAATTGTACCCACTAAAGTATTTGTTTCTTTTAATACAATCCCCCATCGTATTGCCTTTTTCTCAAAGTAATTTTTTGAAAAAGATTCAATCATACGTGAAGCTTGTCCAAACTCCGTAAAAGAATTCATACCGTAATAACACGTTACTTCATCCAATGAAAAGATTTCATATATTTTTTGACAATAAGATTGTTCTATTTCAACTAAACGCAAACGTTCTGTTTCTAATATAGGAAACGCCACAGGATCACTCCTTTCTTTCTACTCATTCATTATAGCAGAAAAAGTATTTATAATTAGGAAAGTCCTCAATGTCCCATTTATCAAATATTTCTAGAGAAGCTTATCATCTTAATTCAATACAAACTAAAAATAACCCTTCTTGCTTTTGCATGATTAGAAAAAATAAAGAGGTGATCAAAATACTATGATCACCTCTTTATGCTCTATTTATTTGCAACTAATGCCCAAGAGCTGTTTGTCTCCAGTTTACACTTAAAAAACCAGTTTCTCTAAGTAGTGTATCTAACTCATTAACAAAAGGATACAATCAC
Organism: Bacillus sp. K2I17; assembly: GCF_002209985.1. Taxonomy (NCBI): domain Bacteria; kingdom Bacillati; phylum Bacillota; class Bacilli; order Caryophanales; family Bacillaceae; genus Bacillus; species Bacillus sp. K2I17. The sequence continues at coordinate 37,261 of NZ_NJGF01000027.1, read as the reverse complement.
ATTCCCTACTCTTACCTTTATTTATAAAAATTAATTGTATTATTTTCATTTTCACCACTCCGTCTTATAATTTCGATTCCGTGCTCACTTTTCCCTTCTAAAACACACCCCTGATCCATACATTTATGGTAAAATGTAGTTAACGTTATGTTTTTCTGTGGAGTGTAAATGTTCTATGTATATATTCATCGGCTTATCCCTCTTACTCATATTACTCATATTTTTATTTGCAAAAAAGTTCGCCCCAAATTCATTCATGATGACTAGTTTTAAAGGTAATAGCTTTATGACATTTTCAATCGGCATGTTAATCGCTTCCACTCTTTCGCTTTCATATGGAATCTATCACGCAGCAACCTATCAACCTAAACATTTAGATATCACGTTACAAAATCAAAACTTTACTGTTTTCGGTAATGTTGGGGAGCTTGGATATTTCTCAGAAGAGTTACTAAAAAAAGATACAGCAGTTGAATTACATTTTGCCTCTTGGGAAACAATTCAATTAAATAATCCAGAAATAATAGTAAAATACCCTTCAGGTAAACAAGAATCATGGAAACCGAACATAACATCACTTCCAGCCAATAAATTAAAAGAGAAACATGGCATAAAAGAGCTTTATCAACTCTCATCATATTCATTTAAAGAATCTGGGAACATAGCATTAACGATTACTGAGAATAATATAACTAATAAAAAAATCTCAATTCAAGTGAAATAAATAAAACGTCCCTCCAATATACTGGAGGGACATTTTATTTATATATGTATTCTATTTTGACTGTTTCTTTAATGTTGCAATTATTTCATTTGCAGTGTTCTTCCCATTTCCAATACACGCACCAATTCCGACACCGTAATATGAAGCTCCAGCTAAGTATACATTAGGATAAAGATCCGTCATTTTTTCTTGTAATATTTGAACAGCTTGATTATGTTCTAAATGATATTTCGGCATTAAATCTTTCCAATTTGTAACTTCAACTACTTCTGGTTTCCCTTTAATTCCCAGACTCTTTTCAATATCATATAAAGCGACTTGTACCAATTCTTCTTCACTATAATTTTTAATCGTTGCATATACTGGATTTGTACTCTTATAAAACATTCTTACTAATAGCTTTTGTTTTCCCGATGTATGCTTCCACTTCCGGCTTGTCCATGTACACGCATCACAATGTAAATCACTGTTTTCCGTTACGATAAATCCTGTGCCGTCCGCCGGTAATTGTTCATCAAGTATATCAAATCCTAAGTAAATACTTATAAGAGATGAGTTTTTAAATGTATGAAACTGCTCGTTTAACTCATTAGACCGTAATAAAGTTTCTGCGATATCATGCGGAGCTGCTAAAACAACATAATCAGCTTGGATTGATTCATGATTTGCAAAGGAGATTTCATAGCGATCACCTTGTTTCCTTACAGCAGTCGTTACAGCACCTTTCTTAACGACTGTCTCAGTCAGCATTTCTTCTAAACGATCAATAATCGTAGATAGTCCACCTTTAAATGATACGAACTTTTTGTTTCCTGCTGATTGAAACTGTTTTTTATTCTCTTCAAAACCTTTAATAATACTTCCATATTTATTTTTATAATCCAGTAAATACGGTAATGTCGATGCCATAGTAAGTTCATTCAATTTACCGGAATATACTCCTGAAAGCACCGGAGCAATTTGTCTTTCCACTAACTCTTTCCCTAAAAAGCTTTCTAAAAATACAGCAAGTGAAGTATCTTTTGTAAACTCTTTATTTTTCGTTATAAAATCTTTTAAAGCAACAATTTTCCCTTTCGTTGATACTAGCGTAGTGCTAAACAATGACTCCACACTCATCGGTATCCCAAATATAGTGTCAGATGGAATTGGGTGTAAAGTATTATCAGAATGTATGTAAGAAATACCCGTTTCGTTATATACCATTTCTTCTTCTAAATTCAAATCTTTTACAAGCGGCATAACATGTTCATTACGAGCAACGATAGAATCCGCTCCTGATTCCATAATAAAATCCTTTTCTTCTACACTATGGATTTTACCACCTAAGTACTCTTCTTTTTCTACAAGGATTAAATTTAAATCGATATTATTATCCTTTTTTAATTTTTCTAAATAAAACATAGTAGAAAGTCCCGTTATACCTCCACCGATAACAACAACTGTTTTCATATGTACTGCGCTCCTAACCGATACAATTAATAATTCCTTTATTATTATACCCAAAAGTCCTTATATTCGACTAGCAGCTTGTGCATTCTGTAAGAAATTAGACAATATATTCGAATATATTTCTGGTTGATCGTTATGCACTAAATGACCAGCAAACGGAATAACAGCAATATAAATATTATCGTTTAATTGTTTGAACATTGTAGTAGCTGTAACTTCATCTTCTGCATCTCCCCCAGCAATACAAAGTGTAGGTATTTGAAGATTAGCTACATCACCTGTTTCATCAAATGGGTACCAATCTTTAACTTGCCACGATTCAAGTAATGCTTTCCAGTCACTTTTCTCATGAATTTCATTCATATACGTTATAACTTCTTTATTTTCCATCAATTCCTGATGACACTTTGCTTCATACTCCTGAGACTCTTCCCAATTTTCTCTCTTAACCGGAAAAATACCTGAAAAAGTTAATGTTCTCACTTTATCTGGATATTTTTTTGCAAATAATAAAGCGACTAATCCTCCTAGTGAAACACCAGCTATATGACATCTATCAATTTGTAAATGTACTAACGTAGCATGTAAATCCTTTACAGATCGTAGGAAATAATTCTCCAACGTCCCCCCTGATCTTCCATGTCCTCTTAAATCAGGACGAATGATTTGATAGTTTTTTTCTCGAAAAAATGCTACCTGCTCTTCATACTCTACTAAACCTGTCATACCACCAGAGTGTAAAAGCATAATTGGTTCCCCTTCGCCTGAAATGTGCGTATGTAATATCATATATCTCCCTCCTTCAAAACAGAATATTCTATCTATTATCAGTATATAGAATATACATCTGAATTTCCAAATAAAAAAGAACTATAACATTTTCAAATCATGCCATAGTTCTTTTTATTTTAAAAACATAAAGTAATTAATCAATTTGTCTATTTCTTGACTTAATGCCAATACTTTTTCATGTTGAATTCCGTAATCCGATACTAAATATAAAAGTTCTTCTTTCTTTATTTCAATGACTTTTTCCAATTTCACTAATTCCATGTCGTTTTACTTCTCTCTCCAATACTAAAATATATGTATTTTAGTATAGCCTATTTACATAATTAGTAAAAGTAAAATAAGCATGTAAAATCTTACAAATAAAAAAATAATATACCTATCAACAAAAAATTTTAAATTTAACCCTTTATACAGATCATTAGACTTCATTATGTATTAATAACAAATCGGAATTTCTCTAATGTAATATCTTTATATTCTGGAGCTCTCTTTATATGATCAAAATAACTATATGAGAATTTAAAAACATGCCCGAAATCCCAATCAAACGCACTATAGTCTTTTAGCCAAAATTGATTTTCTGTTGGTAATACATAAGCACGTTTTGATTCGATTAAAGGTAAACGATCTATAGGTGAGTGCAAGTTAATTTCAGTATTCGGCATAAGATATTGACTAGCACGTAACACGTATACTAGTTTTAACAGTGGACGTATCCCTCGTTGGAATATATCTCTATGCCCTAAATCATACATAATATTAATTGCATGAGAAAAAGTAAGCAAATGACCAATTAAATCATGATGCGCTTCCGCTCTATAAATAATATTAAATTGCGAGAGCTCCTTTAAAATAAACTTAGATAATTGTTTCGGATTTTTGAATTCACTTTCTATCTCATCGTTTATACTTAATTGTTTTACTTCCTTCGTCGTAAAACCAATCCACGATCTACCAGGAATTGTTTTTCGAAACGATAATATAAGGTTAGTAATTCCCTCAATTGCTTGATTATTCCCCCATTTTTGTAACTCTTTCATAGCTAATAAACTTAATGCAGCATAAATGACATTATGCCCCACCCAATGAAGTTCATCAATTGTATGCTCCATTGATTTTATAATCAGTTTTTCAGCACTTTGAAAATCAATTTCTTTTTTACTATCGATGATTTCACCTAAGTTTTGATTGTTCAACATCATTTTTGTTTGAGAATACATACTACGATTTATCTCTTCTTCCATATTGTTATCTTTCATAAAAAAATAACTAGCAATTGCAGCTGCTCCGAAATGCGCATGCCAAATATCATTTGTTTGTTTTTTACACTGAGAAATAATTGAAAGACCCTCTCTTAAAACAGTTTTATTTTCCATCTATTTTTCCCCCGTAATAAAAATCACTTAATACTCATCCTAAAGATGGTGTCAATACAAATAAAATATGATTGGATTCATCACTTTTATTCAAAAAGCGATGTTTCACATTTGGCGGAATACGTACAACATCGCCTTCTTCTAAAAAATATTCTTTTCCTTCTAACTCCACATACACTTCTCCTTTCATAACAACAGCAATCTCTTCTTTATCTTCATGTGAATAGTGACTTTCCGTTGTGTTTGCTTGTTTATTTAAATCCATTATTAACATTTCAATTCGTGCTTTCATAAAATCCGGTGTTAATACATCATATACAATGTGATCATTGTTCTCCCGATACACTTTTTTTCGATCTTTTTTCTTAGAAATGAGTGAATCTGTATCAATCTCATTAATAAAAAGTGTAAATAGCGGTACATTTAATGCTTTCGCAATTAATTCCAATACACTTAAAGAAGGATTCGCATATCCTCGTTCAATTTGACTAATTAGTGAAGTACTAATTCCTGCATAATCAGCAAATTCACGAATTGTCATATTATTTTTCTTACGATAACTTAATACAGTTTGTCCGAGTCTATCATGTATCATAGTAAAACCTTCCTTTCGTTCATCATATTGCATGTTTCGTTGTCTTTGTGCTGACATAGTAAACAAAGGCAAATAATCCTTTCCTATCGCCTTAAGGACTTATATACTTACCTTTGTACATTATATCGTATTTAGTTCATTATAATAAACAATCTATCGGAGGGACAAACTGTGAAATCACCTATTCTTTCATATTGCATCTTATTTTTCGGCGTATTCGCCCTATCAACTTCAGCAATTTTCGTAAAATTGGCAGATGCTCCTGCGGCTATCATTGCTTTTTACCGTTTATTTTTTGCTGCACTGATTCTATTACCGTTATTACTATTTAATAAAAATAATCGAAACGAGCTAAAAACAGTAACAAACAGACAATGGGGATTCGGATTCATATCCGGGCTATTTTTAGCTGCACATTATGTACTATGGTTTGAATCATTACAATATACTTCTGTAGCGAGTTCTACAGTTATCGTAACGTTACAACCTTTATTTTCAATGATTGGTGGTTACTTTCTATTTAAAGAGAGATTTACGAAAGGAGCGGTCATTGGTTGCCTCATCGCTATTTCAGGAAGTATCGTCATCGGATGGCAAGACTTCCAAATTAGTGGAGAAGCTTTATACGGGGACATTTTAGCCTTTATTGCGGCCGGAATTATTACCACTTACTTTTTCATTAGCCAACATGTTCGTAAAGATTTATCACTTATACCGTATTCGGTAATTAGTTATGGAAGTAGCGCCTGTTTTCTCGGTATTTTTTCCTACATGCAGCAAGAATCTTTCATCCATTACTCTACACAAACTTGGTTGTGCTTTATCGGCTTAGCATTTATTGCTACAATTTTAGGGCAAACAGTTTTTAATTGGTTATTAAAATGGATGAGTGCTACTGTAATCTCTATGAGTATTTTAGGAGAAACGATTGGAACTTGTATACTAGCGTACTTTATATTAAATGAGACTATTTCTTTACAACAAGGGCTAGGCATTACATTTATTTTTATTGGTTTAGCATTATTCTTATTACAACCAAAACTACCGAATCACAACTAACAAATAAAAAAGCATGACATTAATTTGTCATGCTTTTCACTATTCATTATGTACAATTAAACCATCAGGTCTAAAACGACTCATCATAATTTCATTAATAAACTTTCCGTGAGCCTTCAAATTCCCTACTTTTATTCCCTCTTCTACAAATCCAAATTTTTCATATAGCGATTTCGCTTTCGGATTCGTTTCTAAAACACCAAGCTCTACTCGCTCTAACATTAACCAATTATCAGCTAAATCAAGCATTTTTGTAAGAAGTGTTTTCCCAATGCCTTTATTATGATATTCACTATCTACCCCCATAAACAAATCCCCCGAATGAGATCTACGTCCTGGGCTTTGGGTTAATCCAACAAATCCAACAACTTTTCCATCATACTCTGCAACAAATTCAAATTGATTTGGCGCTAAATTACGAATTCTATTTTCCATCGCATCTACACGCATACTAGGTAAGAAAACCATATAAGGTAATACATCATCTTGTATGCATATACGATGAATTGCTCTAGCATCTTGTATTTCTACCGCTCTTAGTTTGATCTCCATATTTTCTCCCCTCCATATTCATAACAATACATATTCATTCTAGACCCCTGGGTGAAACCCCTTCTCTTCTATATTTCTTTATGTTATTTTTACATAATCATTTCAGTATAACATCCAATTTATGAACAGCTTATCTACATTTGGTTAACTTTTTACTTTATTATATAACTCCAGCAGATTTTCAATTGGAATACCATTTATTTTCATACCAGTTATATCACAATTTTCTATTTCCATATTTTTCAGATTACTATTACTTATCGCACTACCTTCCAAATCACATCTATTAAATGAAATAGGATGTTTACCTTCTCCAAGGTTTGTATCTTTAAAATGAACTCCACCTAAAGTCACAAAAGAAAATTTACTACCGGAAAAATTTAAATCGGCATATAAAGAACTTTTAAAATTTATATTTCTAAACTTTGATTGACTCACATTACAATTACTCATCCTCATATTCATCATATTGCTACCAACAAAGGAACTGTTTTTTAAATTCACTTGATAATACTCTGTATTTGCTAGATTACAGTTTTCATATTGGCTATTTTTCATATCATTATTTTTAATCAGGTTCTCTTTAGCTGACTCTACAGTTATTCTTTTTACATAACAATACTCATCTTCAGATTTAAAAATTATTTCATAGCCCATTTTTTCATAAAAATGATGATTATTAAGTTGTCTACTGGATGTTTCGAGATCCCAAACCCTTATGCTTGGATATTCCACTTCAATTGATTTAATAACATGTGATCCAATTCCTTTTCCTTGATAATCAGGATCTACAAAAATACGATCAATTCGACCGTATGACTTACCAGAAATCGTAACTATAATTCCTCCGATTATTTTGTCATCCACTATTACCTTAAAAGAATCCAGTTCTTCGATTGAATATCTCATCATTTCAACTGAAGAATAGCCTGGTGGTTGGATGTTATAGTCAATGACATCACCTTGACCGCATAGCCATCGTTTTGCTTCTTCATCAAATGTTCTTGTCATTATTTCTGTTAACTTTTCAGCATCTAAAATTGTAGCTTTTTCTATAGATATTATTATCATTTTTGTTTTCTCCTTCATTGTTACAAGATAATAAGTTTTGCGAACCGTATAGTTATAAAATAAAGAAAATTAAAATTAATAACTTCATTTACTATTAAACTACAAATCAACCTATATTTTCCACCATTACTTAGTATTAATGAATAAAAAAGAGACCATGCTATATAAACATGTTCTCCTCTTTTATTCATTTTCAATTGTGTATAATTAAAAATTAGATATTACTTTAGCCACTCGTTGCAACTATTACTTAACTCCTGTAAATCCTCTATAAATCGACTCGCATGATATCCATCACAAACCGAATGATGAATTTGTAATGAAACTGGTAGCATAACCTTATTTTCTTCATTAAAATATTTCCCACAAGTTATAATTGGTAATAGAAAATCACCATCATTATTAATATTAAGATTAAATCCAGTAAAACTAGCCCAAGGTATGCTAGAAATAGGAAAAACATTTGGCGGAACATTTTCTTTTGTGAAGAGACCATGAACACCAGCATAGCACCTCATATCCTCTTCATAGTTTTTATAGAAAATGTGAAAATCATTAGAATAATCCGTCCATATACTTGAAAAAGATTTATCATCTTTATGGAAGATTGTATAACTTGGTATCATTTCCTCCCAATATCCTAAAACTCCTTCATCGTTAAAACATGTTCGAAATTCTTTATGATTATTTATTACTCTAGAAATTAAATATATAAAAACGGGATAAAATTTTATTCCTTTTTGATGTAATTCCTTTAATAACCTCGTAATATCAACATTCACAGTCATACTAAACGTACATTTCAACTTTAAATAATGTTCAAAATACTGCTCTCTATTCCAATTTTCTCTGTCAATTATATAAAACTTCATTGTAATAGCCTCCTAAAAATTTTTTATTTTAGAAGGCTAACTTTCTTGCTTTCACCAAACCTGTTCACTCCTAATAGTTAAAGTTTTTATTTAATTATATAACATCTACAAAAATTCATTCACATATTTATTGAAATCCAACCACATACTATTAATAAATCAACTGACGTTTGGAGGATTCAAACATGAATGACAAAAATGTAAATAAAAAAGATAATGCTATCGCAAACAATACACCTATTCAAAATGATAATACTGCAAATCTTAATATCGAAGAACAAGCAATGAACGGCTTATATGGAATGCCAGAAACTGCTATTGAAGATGCTGATCATGCTGTAACTGATGATTTGACTTCAAAAAATTAATAAAATACATAGAAGAAAGCCAAGGCAAATATCCTTGGCTTTCTTAACTATGCATCCACCTTTTGTACTTCTTCACTCTTTCTTGAAAGCTTTCCTGGCCAAAAAGCAAAGCGACCTAGAACAACTGTAATTGCTGGTACAAGTAATGGTCTAACAATAAATGTATCTAGTATTACACCAATTGCAGTTACAATACCAAATTGAACAAGAACTTGAATTGGAAGTGTACCTAACACTGCAAAAGTTCCTGCTAAAATTAAACCTGCGGATGTAATGACACTACCTGTTTGTATAACGCCATTTTTTATAGCATCCAAGTGATTTTGTGTCTTTCTGTTTTTCCATATTTCTGAAACCATAAAGATATTATAATCTTCACCTAAAGCAACCAGAAATACGAATGCATACAACGGTATCGCACCTTGAATGGCCGGCGCTCCCATACCATAATGAAGCAATAGCCACCCTGCTCCTAGTGCCGAGAAGAACGATGATACAACAGTTACAATTAAATAAATCATCGCGACAATTGATCGTAAGTAAACAAGTAATAATAAAGCTATAATACTAATCATTACTGGAATGATAACTGCTTCATCACGTTCCGTAATTTGCTTTGTATCATATAATGATGCTGTTTCTCCGCCAATCCATAGTTGATCTTCTGCATTACTAATCCCAGCATCTTTTAATACTTTTTCTACACTACTTTTCAATTTAGGGATTTGATCTAACGCTTCAATTGAGTATGGATTTTCAGCTAAAGAAACCTCATACATTTGTATTTGCTTATTTTCTTTACCCTCTTTTGGGTCTTTTACTGTATTTACAAAAGAAAATCCCTCTAGTTCTTCTTTAATAAGAAGCTCTTTTCCTTTCGTATCAACAACAACTTTTACTGGTGCTAGTTCTCCAGCTGAAAAATGATCACTAATTAACGTAAACCCTTCACGTGAAGGCATATCTTTTGGAAACGATTCTAATAAGTCATATGTGTATTGAATACGTGGTACAAATGAAGCCAATCCACCTAAAACAAATACAGTGAGCATAATTATTGTCCACGGTCTTCGTACTACGACATCTCCAAGTTTTTTACTAAAGGCACCTTTTGATTTTTTAACTTTTACAACTTTCTTTTTCTTTCTTGCAAATTCCTCATTCATTGAAGTTGTTCTCGGTATAAATGGGAAGAATGCAGTTCTACCGAAAATTAATAATAACGCTGGTAAAATTGTTAAAGCAGCAATTCCCATTATGAATACAGCAACACTAAATGGTACCGCAAATCGATGAAAGGCACCGTAATGAGCAAGTAATAATGTTCCTAATCCAAGTACAACAGTTAACGCACTCATTATAATTGCTCCGCCAGAAGCTTTAATTGCAAGTTGCAATGCTTTATATTTACTTTCTTCCTCTAGCAAGTACTCTCTATATCTCGAAATTAAAAATAGACAATAGTCCGTTCCAGCACCAAACAATAATACTGTCATAATTGATATCGCTTGGGCATCTACTTTAATCCATCCGTGATCAGCTAAAAAACCAAGTGTAGGACTAATAATACCGTATGCAAAGCCCACAACAAGTAAAGGTAAAATTGCTAAAATTGGTGAACGATACAGTAAAATTAATAAGACTAATACGAGTAGTACAGTAGCAACTAACAGCTTCACATCAGCTTGACTAAATAAGCTAACCGCATCAGTTTGAATACCTACAGGTCCAGATAATCGAGCATGTAAACCAGATTCACTTATTTTTTGTTTAAATGGATCTTCCTCCACCTTACTATTTACTATCTTTCTTAAATCTTCAAGATTTCCTTTTAATATATCTGTTCCGGCAGATTTATTAAAGAATACCGGTGTGACAAATGATGTACCATCTTTTGATGCGCTTTTTGATAATACTTGTTCTGGTATTGTATCAAATGGTGGTAACGTTGATTGTTCTTTTAAAGGACTGGCCTTTAATTCTTTATAAACGTCTTGTATGAGTTTATAATCCTGTGACTGTAATCCACCATCTCTATACCATACTACTAATAAAGGATTCCCTGCATTATTCGGAAACTCTTTTTTCATAAGTGCTTCCGCTTGCTGCGACATAGCTGTTTCAGGTAAATTTTTCGGATTCGGTTCTTTTGTACTATTTACTTGTGGTAACGTAAATGAAAGTAATAATGTAATAAGAATCCATACTGATAAAGTTATCCATTGTGTATGCTTCCCTGCTACAAGCCTCCCTAACATATGTAACGGGTGCTTTTTCATAAAAACCCACCTTCCTTTTTTCTTCCACTATTAATTATATATACTGGTCGGTTAATTAATCAAGAATGAATAAAAATTTGTGTTATAATTATCTCAACAATACATGTCAGGAGCGAATAGATTTGGAACAAAAACAACGTCCTCTCGGAAGGCCTCGTCAAAATAAAAATACAAAATCTACAAAAGAAACCATTTTGGAAGTGGCAACTCGGCTATTTCTTACTCAAAATTATCAAGTCGTTTCCATGGATGAAGTCGCAAAAGTTTGTGGTGTTACGAAAGCAACCGTCTACTATTACTATTCAACAAAAGCAGATTTATTTACCGCTACTATGATTCAAATGATGATACGTATACGCGAGAATATGTCTCAAATCCTTTCTACAAATAAGACTTTAAAAGAAAGATTATTGGACTTCGCTAAAGTCTACTTACACGCAACGATGGATATTGATATGAAGAATTTTATGAAAGATGCAAAACTATCATTATCTGAAGAACAATTGAAAGAATTAAAAGACGCTGAAGACAACATGTATGAAGTATTAGAAAAAGCACTCGATAACGCAATGCAAATTGGAGAAATCCCAAAAGGAAATGCTACATTTGCTGCTTACGCTTTCGTTTCTTTATTATCAATGGGAAATTTTAAGGATGAGAGCCATAATGATATTCCTTCAAATATAGATAACTTAGCAAAAGAAATCGTTTCTTTTTATTGGAACGGGTTAGGTCATTAATATTAAATAGATTTTCTTGAATAAAAGAGCATGTTTGAATTTTTTCAAACATGCTCTTTTATTTATTTACTATTAATTAGATTATACTTCAGCTCAGTTTAATAAAAAATTCCTCTTCAACTTTTACAAATTTTGAATTTGAATCTTTATATTCTCCTTACTTAATCCCCCATGGTAACAAACTACCGATTCAATATCAAGATTTGAATACCTCTTCAAAGACTGCTGTGCTTCCTTAACATTTAAAGTAGTTAGGACGTGAATTCCTCCTAACTTTCCATTCACACTATATATAGAATCTCCTGCAATAAGGGTTTTACTTTGTTTCAAATATAAACTAATATGACCTGGAGTGTGTCATGGGGTATGTAGAATTAGTATCCCACCGCAATACGGAAGTTCTTGCCCATCAATCACAGTATTACTCACTTTTCCTTTTGGTGGATTCTCGACTTTTCCATCTTTCAATAAAGGTAAATTTCCCTCAATATATGGCTTATCTAACTCGTGCGCATAAACTTTAATATTACTTCCACAGCGTTGCAATAACTCTGGAAGACTACCTATATGATCTATATCCTGATGCGTCAAAATCACGACTTTTAACTTATCAAATGATACCCCAACCTTTTCCATCCCTACTTGTATATCTTCAAATTGTCCAGGAAAACCAGTATCTATTAAAACTGCCATTTCATCTCTCATAAAAGAATTGGGTGAATAATAAAGTGAAACTTTAATCAGTGGGGGTTTTCTTCATCCCCAACTGATTATTAGTTGAACCAATCGGACTTTTATGGGCAGTTGATTCCCCACCTAAATTCTTTGCTTTCGTTGAATTTTGAGGTGGGGGTCTTACTGCCCATTAAAGCGGGATAAATTCTTGAAACTCAAGTTGTAACATTTCTACCCCTTTAGCAATCTCCATATAGCAATTCTCCTTTATACTGAAGTTTGAAGATATGTACGAATAAACTGGAAATATAAAGCTCCACTATCTTATAATGTGTTTTGTCATTCCAACAGAAAATGCCTCAAACCCCATAGATTCATAATAAGATTGCAATTTTTCCACACACATAAGTTGAGGAATTACCTTGTTTTGTTCGCAGTGATGGATTAATCGTTCTACTATTTCTTTTCCAATACCAATGGACTGATACTCTGGTAATACACAAACACCACAAATAACGCCTGTTATCACGCCATCTGATATAATACGCCCCATCCCTACTAGCTTCTTATCATCAAAAGCATACATTGCATACCAACTTTGTTTACACATTTGTTCTAACTCGTTAACCGTTAATTGAAGAGAATTCCATCCTAAAGATTCATATACAGTTAATAATCCATTGAAATTTGTTGGGTGTTCCATTGTATAATTTATACTGTTATTCATGTAAATACTCCTTATTTTCTCGTTTGTTTTTATTTCATACAATTATCTTTAATATGAAATTAATTTATACAAACTTCCCTAAGAACAATATAATTCCTTCTTAACATAAAATAAAAAGAAGTTATCTCACTTAAGATAACTTCTTTTTTATAAGACTCTCATTATATTATCAACCAAAAATTATACAACTGCATACGATAAGCACAAACAGAACTAATAAACCATTTGAGAAATACCCCATAGAATACTACCCCTTTATTTCATTATGTTAAAGATTTTATCATAAAATTATTTACAACATAATAACTGAAAAAGACATTGCATGCATTAGTTATATGTATTTAGTAATATTCCCTTTCCGGTCATACTCTCCTCTCCTAAAAGCATCTCTCATACTCTTCTATTTCAATTCATATAATTTTAAAAATAAATCATAGTAAACATTAATTTACTATGATGGATTAAATCACTTGTTTTATCATTAAAATAGTAATAAAATAATTACTAAATGCATAAAGGAAGCGAAAATGATGACCCAAAACGAATTATTAAACGAATACATGAATTTATTATTAAATATGTCAGGTACTTTCAAATTATTATCGGAAAAATCATCTGAATTTACACATATAGAGCAACACGTAGTGGAATATATCGCACAAAAAAAGGTGCCTGTAAATTTAAAAATGATTGCCAGTTATTTAAACATACCTAAACAACAATTAAGCGTAACAGTTCGTAATTTAGAACTAAATGGATACATTATAAAAAAACAAGATACGGTAGACAAAAGAGCTATATTAATCTCTCTAACAGAAAAGGCTGAAAAGGTACATTATGAGAGATGGAAACAAATATATAATAATTTCACTAATAATCTTGAGAAACTAAGTGAAGAAGATCAACGTGATTTAACTTACGGATTGTATAAAACAAATAAAATGCTCTCAAAAATGTTAAATAACGATTAAAAATATAAATAATTTTTTATTACACGGAGGATGTTTCATGGTTAAAGAAATAGATATTCATTCAGTACAAGGTACGATGCTTATTCCGCTATGGGGACGTGCCTATGGCAGTGAGAAAAATAAAGATATTTTAGATGATACGGAAGCAATTCGAATTATTAAAGAATGTGATTTTGACTTCTCAACAATAGCAAATACATTTGGTGAATACGGATGTATCACATACATTACTCGCGCACGAAAAATTGATGATACGATAAAAAAATTCATTATAAAACATCCAAATGCTACTATTGTAAATATCGGTTCTGGACTAGACACTACTTTTTCTAGAATTGATAACGGTACGATACATTGGTATAATCTTGATTTGCCCGATGCTATTTCATTTCGAAAAACATTAATTGAAGATACACCAAGAAACATGAGCATCGCTAAATCATTTTTTGATACTTCTTGGTTTGACGATATAAAATATGATCCAAACGACGGTATTCTTTTTATATCAGCTGGCGTGTTTTATTACTTTAAAGAAGAGGATTTGAAGAAAATCATAGTCGCTGTGTCAAAACGTTTTCCTAGAGGCGAATTATACTTTGACGCTGAATCAAAATTTGCACTGAACCTTTCAAATGCTACTGTAAAGAAATCCGGTAATAACGGCGCAATGATGCATTTTTATGTAAACAATCCAAAATCAATAGAAAAATGGTCTTCTACCATAAAAGTATTAAGCTGCTCTCCTTTCTTTAAAGATATACCTACAAATAAAGATTGGGATGGTAGTACGCGCATTATGATGCGAATTGTAAACTTAATAAAGATGTTAAAGTTTGTTCATGTGCGATTCAATAGAAAATAAGAAAAGAAGAAGATCTTAAGTTTACAAGGTCTTCTTCTTTTCTTATTTTTCAACTGCTTTAGTTACTGACTTATAATTGTATTGTATAGATGTAAACTCTTCACCAAAATATATTCACTACTTCTTATCCTCATTTATATGAATAGCTTTCTTACTCGAAAATAGATTTTTAAAAATTCCTACCCCTACAATTAATAGACCTATCCCAACTAATTTATTTATTTGCAATGGAATGCTCTCCATTCCAAATAATCCGAATGTATCAATACATAACGCAACAACTAATTGAGTAATAAGGCTAATTAACACCGTATACGCTGGACCTAAACTCTTTATTGCACCCATTATACAAATAATTAACCCGATGCCAAACAATCCACTTACATAAAACAAATAATTTGTAGTATACACTTTAATGCTAATACTGTTTTCTGTAATGATATAAAATAGAATAGAACTTATGAGACCTATTCCAAGAACACATGCTGTTGTTAACCACTGTCCTACACTTTCATTTACCTTTGCATTAAAAATAGATTGTAAACTAATTAATACGCCAGCTATTATAGCTAAACTAAATCCAATCATATTCCCTCTCCCCTATTCATTGCTCATATATATTATTTTTAGCAACTTCCTTCATTCTAAAAAAATCTTTAATTACAATAACACCATTTTTCTTTTCAATTAATTTTTCTTTATAAAATTTTTGTAACACCCGTATGACGTGCCTATAACTTACTCCTATAAAATCCGCAATACTTGATATCGAAGTTGCATCCAAATCTTTTTTATACATATTCCCGTTACTATCAGTAGAAATAGAAAGTAAATAACTAGCTACACGTACTTCTACTGGATAAAGTAAATTAAGTGCTGTAAAACGAGTCGATATTTTTAATGTGTTTGCAATGTTTTCAAGCAAGAAGTTCATAAATATAGGATCATGTAATAACTTATTTCTAATTACAGCATGAGAAATAGAGATGACTATAACATCTGAACAAGCTTCAACGACATTATGCGCTTTGCTATTTTGTATTAATTCAATATCGCCAACAACCGCCAATGGATTGATAAAACGAAGGATCAGTTTCTTTCCCTCTGGTGTAATCGTATAAACTTTTACTTTACCTTTAACAACAAAATATAAACGATCCATTGCGTCATCTATATTGCAAATAAGCTCGCCTTTTTCAAAATGATTTACTTGAAAATAAGCTGTATCTATCTCTGAAAAAATTTCAACCATTTTATTAGTTTTCAAATAATGGATAATTAAATCTGATCTATTCTCCATTTTCATTTCCTCCTTTCATTTACATATTAAATACAACAATACCTATAATCATTACTATTGTTCCCACAATATGATATCTCTCCATCTGTATCTTTTTTATTTGAAATAATCCCTTCATTTCAATTAGAGTTGCTGTTAATAATTGAGCAACCATAAGTGTTCCAGCTGTTAATGTAACTCCCATTGCATGTATCGCTACTGTTTCTGCACAAATAATTAATCCGCCAAGTGCACCAGCTACTAAATATATTTTTTTCACATCCTTTAAATCCGCTATTTTCTCTTCTTTCTTTAACAAAAATATTGTTGTTGCAATAATGAATCCAATTAAATGCGTAATAATACTTGTCGACCATATACCGATATGTGAACTAAGTTTTGCATTAAATGTACCTTGAAGTGTAATAAATACGCCAGCTAAAATAGCAAATACAACGCCTTTCAAAAAATCATCTCCTAATCTTCTATTTCTGACTTAATTAAAAGCTATAATCCTATAAAGGCAAAAGGACAAATGTCACATCAGTATGAAAATAGCTACAAATGAACAATAAAAAACACAACTCAAAATATTTGAGATGTGTTTTTTATTGTTTTATCGTTATATAATATTTTAATATTTATAGCTACGCTATATTAACAGGTTTATTCTTCATAACAAACTTTCCAAATAAGAAACGCACAAGTGGCCCCATAATAATTAATTGTAATGGATACGCCAAAATGAAATTTTTAATGAAAATTGAAAAATACATCGATACAAATGAGTCTCCTTGTAGTCCACCATGTAAATACATCATAGCCATTCCGTAAAAAGACATAAAGAAAACCATTCCAATTACCATAGCTGTCGCCATCGCAACTATAATATTTATTTTCTTCGATTTATCAAACGGTAACATGAATACAAGTTTTTTCGTACAAGGTCCAACGATACATATTTCAATTAATAATGCAATAATGAATCCAATTATTAGTTCTAATGCGATCTCCTTAATATGAATTGGCCCTCCTGCTCCATTCAGTAATAAATTATAAAACGTCATTACAATAACCATCCCAAGGCACATCATCATACCAAATTGGAGGTTTTCCTTTCTTGTTGTTGGCAATTTCTATCATCCTTTCTGTTTAAGTCTTTGTCATTATATCGATTATGGAAACCTCTTCGTAAGTGAACATTTTGTGAACAAATTTAAAGCGTTATCATATATTCACTATACTTTCTGATCAAATTCTCACTCTTACTTATAAAGGTTTTATATATTTCAATGTTGAATTACTAAATTTAACATTGAAATACATTACTACTAGGAGGATAACCATGAATGACATAGAATTTTACGTATACCACATCGTTACAAGGGAAAAAATGAATATTGGACAAATCATTCATTTCGATAAAAATCAAACGAATACCCTCTTTCATTTCTTTTTTGAAAGGGAACATTTGAATTCTAACGGTGAAGATCCCATGCAAATTTTAAAAGAACATTATACAAATGAAGAATTACATATAAATAATGAAAATGCTAAAGTAGTTATGAATTATATGAATCAAACAATTAGAGCCGTTAGAGAAACGATTGTAGAAATGGTAAGACTACAAGAATTCCCTGAATACCCTTCAAGATTATCTTGTTTATATGCTGCAAAGAGCTATGAAGATACTTTAAAATGGAAAGCATTATTTGATTCTTACAATCGAGAAGTTTTGCAGATTGTTAAACTACGAGTAATTGGAAATTGTTTTGAAGGTGACGGAAATCTTTTACCGAAAGAAGATGGTATTCCTTTCTCTCAAAAAATTGAACAAGCAAGAGAGTATTGGAAAGGAAACGTTAGTAATGAACTTCCTGAGTTACTGATCAATGGAAAAATTGAAGTGGTGGAAATTATTGATGATTTTTCCGCAATTCATATTTAATTCCTAACTAAATCATATAGGATGGAGATTATAATGATGAAAAAAGTGTACTTCAATCATGATGGTGGTGTAGATGATTTAATTTCATTATTTTTATTACTCCAGATGGATAATGTCAAACTTACAGGTGTTTCAGTTATCCCTGCAGATTGCTATTTAGAACCAGCAATGTCTGCAAGTCGCAAAATTATTGATCGCTTCGGCAAAGGAAATATTGAAGTAGCCGCATCAAATTCCCGTGCAAAAAATCCATTTCCAAAAGAGTGGCGGATGCATGCATTTTATGTAGATGCTTTACCCATTTTAAATGAGTCTGGAAAAGTTGTAACACCCGTAGCAGAAAAACCTGCACATCATCATTTAATTGAAACCCTACTACAAACTGAAGAGAAAACAACTTTATTATTTACAGGGCCTCTTACCGATTTAGCGCGTGCACTATATGAAGCACCTGTAATCGAGGGGAAAATTGAGCGCCTTGTTTGGATGGGAGGAACATTTCGTACTGCCGGCAATGTACATGAACCAGAACATGATGGAACGGCTGAGTGGAATTCGTTTTGGGATCCTGAAGCAGTAGCTCGTGTGTGGGAATCAAAAATTAAAATCGACTTAGTAACGCTAGAAAGTACAAACCAAGTTCCATTAACTATAGACATACGTGAAAGTTGGGCAAAAGAGCGTAAATATATTGGTGTTGATTTTCTTGGTCAATGCTATGCAATGGTTCCTCCCCTCGTTCATTTCTCAACTAACTCTACTTACTATTTGTGGGATGTATTGACTGCTGCCTTTATCGGGAAATCTGACCTTGCAAAATTACAAACAATTAATAGTATTATTCATACATATGGACCTAGCCAGGGGCGTACAGTGGAAACTGTTGACGGACGACCTGTAAATGTAGTATATGATGTAAACCACAATGGATTTTTTAACTATATAACTGAATTAGCGAAGAAAGCTTCCACTTGAACCACTATCTATATGAAAAATAAATAGAATGGCATTATTTTAGACGATAAACCCCATATTTAGAATTTGTTTGAAACTACATATTTAACTATTGAAAAGAGTATTGAATTAACTTTCAATACTCTTTTTATGCAGTTTAATTATATTTGATTAGTGTAGTGTCTTACTGATTATTCATTTCATAACCATTTACAAAAAACGTAATTGTTTCTAATTCATCTTCATTTAATTCTCTATTTACGTCTCGTTTATACGCTGTCTTTATGTTTTCTTCATCGCCTTTATGAATTTCTGTATAAGTTCCTACTGTTTTTAACAAATGCATTTCTTGTAAAAACTCATCCTGACTTATAGCTGTCCCATGAGAAAGAATATAAGTTTCAGCATCAAATGACTCCAACTCTTCTATTAATTTAAACGTTCGTTTCATCGAATAGTTCCACTTTGAAGAGAAGATATCTGCATATATACAGTCTCCTAAAAATAAAATCTTTTCTTCTTTCACGTAAATAACAACTGAATCATGTGCATGATCTCCGCCGACATGTTTTAACACGCATGTCACTTCACCAAGGTCTAATTCAATTTGATCCTGGAACGTTAAGGTCGGAGGAATAATTTTAATATTTCTCGCTTTTTCTTCAAACTCTTTTTTAATGCAATCTGCACAAAATGCAATTTCAGTCCCATCTTTTACGCGTGCGTCCAACGCTTCATCTGTCCATTCATAAGATACTAGTGGCTGCATTTCTTTCTTCGTTTCTGCATGCGCAATAGTTAATGCATCTTGTAGTACAGGCAACCCAAAAATATGATCCCAGTGCCAATGAGTTAATGCTACGAAATCAGGACTTGATACATTCTGTTCTTTTAGCATTTCTAAAAATAATTGTGCATGTTCTTCTGAATTTCCTGCATCAATCATTAAAGTTTTTTCTTGTCCAACGACCATTCCTAATATAGGTCTATCTGTTTCAGAAACAGGTGTCATATACCAAAATGAGTTTCCTATTTTTTTTATTTGCTGCATAATTAGTTCCTCCATTTACTACTATTCTCTTCAATTATTATCTGTAAAACCTTCATCCAGCACATAGTATGAAATAATATATATCGCTTTCTTTAGAACATAGTAACTTCATCTATCCATTTAAATAAGCATCCCAATCATAGTCTTCAATCTTATAGAATCTACCTTCATCATTTCTTTCATATGCACATAAAGGTGGTTCCTCAAGAAAGTTTAAAATAGAATCATCTATATTCAAAATGACTCCAATTGAAATAATTTGAAAGTTTTTAGGATTATTGACATAGTCATCACTTTCATAGCCACTTAATATTGACCAACCAGAGTCACCTTCTTCTCTTGAACCCTCTTTAAGCATAAAGTTAAATTCTCTTTTTTCAAGTACATCATCACTAACAATTACCTTCGTATCAAAATAAAAATCCCAATCTTTTGAAGCTGGATCATTATATTCCGTATCACATATATTTTCAATTCCAAATGAAATTTTATCACCTATTTTTAAATCTAAACGATATGGCTCATTGATCAGTTCCCCTACAAACTTTTTCTCATTCCTTTCAGTGATTTCCACCCACATTCGTTCACCATGAAACCCATCTTCGTCTTCGATTTTAGTTACAAAAATTAACTTTACCAAATCTCCAACCTTTAATTTCTCCAAAACTTCTGAGCTAGGAAGATAGAATGTATAGGGCGCTTCTTTATTTATTTCATAAACATTATCTAAGTACCAAGTCATCTTTTTCTCTCCTTAAAAGCTTTTCACACTCATATTTTAAAAATAACACTATTTTTTCTTCCGACAAACTACTACCATAGAATAGCAGTCTTCCCCTAACTCATTTCCTTCCCAATCATTATATATATGTAATAATTCAAAACCATTCACTACTAATAATCTTTCTAACTCCTGTGGATACGTATAGCGAAGATCAATCGTTGTTTTCAGTTCTTCTACTTGCATATCACCCTCATAAAATCTTCTTGTTGTTATGTAATGCTGTATTTGCTGAATTGAATCGTATGTCATTTCAGTATATAGATCGCATTTTCTTTCCTTTTCATCACTAATAGTTGTCCAATATTCTTCTGTAGATGGTTGTATTAATTCTTCTTTTGAAGGAAAACGTGTATCGAATATAAATATACCATTATCAGCTAACACATGATGAATAGATGTTAATAACTTATTTTGATCTGTATTCGTAAGAAAGTGTTGAAATCCATGACCAACCATAAATGCTAACAGAATTGTTTCTTCAATCTTTAATTGTAAACAGTCTTGTTGTAACCATTTTACTTTTTTACAATCCATAGATTTTCTCTTTGCTTCAGCAAGCATACCTTCATGTATATCTACACCAATCATTTGATATCCGTTTTCTATAAATGGAATTGTAACCCTTCCTGTTCCGCAGGCAATATCTAGAATCCATTCATTTTGTATATTTAGTTTTTGTGCCCATGATAGTAAGAACGGAAAATCTGACAGACTTTTATTTTCTATATCATATCGTTTTGGATTTTCGTATTCAGATAGACTCCATTTTGTTTGCAAACGTATTCCCCATTTCATATTTCCACTTAAGTTTAATATATAAATTATAACGAATTATTAGTTTTTTCTCTATAATCAAACATAATTACTTGGACTAATCTAACTTTCCTTTTCGTAAGCTAAAAATAAGTGGAAGAATCGGAGTGTGATACGATGGGACGATTATGGATTCCAATGATTGTTACGTTTTTTTCATTTGGTGGATTACTATTAGGCGGTGCTGTCGGCATTGCTACGCGCCAACTAATTGAAGAAAAAATGCATCGTTTATATGCATTATGTGGCGGAATTTTGCTTGGCCTTTTATCCCTTGAAATTATTCCTGAAACATTTGCAAGCTATGAAATAATTGGGCCTATACTTGGTATAGCTATCGGTATTTTAGTTATGAGCTTATTAGATAAATATTGTCACCATCCAATGATACATAAAAAAGATCAACAAGCGTGGCAAACTTTCCTTTTTCTTTCTTTTGCTATATTTATTCATAATTTGCCAAGTGGATTTGCTTTAGGTACAGCTTTTATTAATCATGCTGAATCTGCAGTTCCTTTTTTAATAGCAATCGTTGTTCACCATATTCCTGAAGGATTAGCTTTAATTATCCCCTTTCTCTTTACAAAGCATAAATATATTTCATTTTTACTAACAACTTTATTACTTTCACTTATTCTCGGTACCGGTACTGTTTTTGGTATTTTGATGGAAGGAAAAGCTCTTCATCTACAAGGGCTCATTATGGGAAGTGCTATCGGTTCCCTTGGCTATGTTACAATTCATGAAATGCTTTGGAAAGCAAAGAGACAGCTCTCTTTCCTGACATTTTTAACATGGGCAACTAGTGGATTTTTACTAATAACAGTATTTACACTATTCGCTGGTCATCATTAAAGATAATAATATAATCATTTGTATATTTTTCCTTTTTCTCCAAAACATAATAGTATCTACCTAATTATAAGGAGGAAAAATTATGTTTGGGAAAACAGCGGGTGAAGCTCTAGTTGACCTTTTAATTGACTGGGGAGTAGAACATATATACGGAATGCCTGGAGATTCCATCAATTCTATAATTGAAGCTTTACGAAAAAAACAAGATAAAATCAAATTTATTCAAGTGCGCCATGAAGAAGCTGGTGCACTTGCAGCAGCTGCCTATGCGAAATTAACAGGGAAACTCGGCGTTTGTATGGCAATCGCAGGGCCCGGTGCTATTCATTTATTAAATGGTTTATATGATGCTAAACTCGATAAAGCCCCTGTTCTAGCAATTTCAGGTCAAGTAGAAACAGATTTACTCGGGACGGATTTTTTCCAAGAAATAAACTTAGAAAGATTATTCGATGATGTTGCGGTATATAACCAGCGCATTATGTCAGCAGAACAGTTGCCTGCTGTCGTGAATCAAGCGATTCGAATGGCTTATACGAAAAAAGGTGTATCTGTTCTTACGATTCCAGATGATGTTCCGAAATTCGAAGTGAAAAGTGGTGCTCGTGTTACAAATACTTCTTTTACATTACCTGAATTATTTCCGCAAGAAAAAGATTTACATGCTGCCAAACTCGCAATAAATGAAGCGAAAAAGCCTGTTATTCTAGCGGGAAAAGGTGCGAAACACGCGAGAGAATCTTTACTTACTTTCGCAGAACATATTGGTGCTCCAATCGTACTTACATTGCCAGCTAAAGGAATTATTCCTGATGAACATCCACTTTGTATCGGTGGATTAGGATTAATTGGAACGAAACCTTCTTATGAAGCAATGAAACATGCGGATACTTTAATTATGATTGGTACATCCTATCCGTTCACAGGTTTCTTGCCCGAAAAAGCAAAAACAATTCATATCGATACTGATCCTGCCCAAATCGGAAAACGTTACGTAACAGATATTGGCTTAGCTGGTGATGCTGATAAAACATTAAAATGGTTAATTGAAAATGTAGAAAAACACGAGGACCATTCCTTCTTAGAGAATCACCAAGACATGATGAAAAAGTGGGAAGAAAAATTACACAATCAAGAAGAAGATTCTTCTACTCCAATTAAACCACAACGCGTTATGCATGCACTGCAACAAGTAGCTCATGATGATGCAATATTATCAGTCGATGTCGGAAATGTAACAGTATGGACAGCAAGGCACTTTCGTATGACAAATCAGCAATTTATTATTTCTAGCTGGCTCGCAACACTTGGCTGCGGTTTACCTGGTGCACTTGCTGGAAAAATTGCTTTCCCGGATAAACAAGTATTTGCGGTTTGTGGTGACGGTGGTTTTGGAATGACAATGAACGATTTCGTAACAGCTGTTAAATATAAACTACCAATCGTTGTCGTCGTTTTAAACAATAATAAAATCGCCATGATTAAATTCGAACAAGAAGTTATGGGGAATATCGAATTTGGTACAGACTTAACAAACCCTGATTTTGCAAAATACGCAGAGGCGTGCGGAGGTATTGGATACCGTGTTGAGAATTTAGATGAACTACTTCCTGCTTTCGAAAGTGCGGTAAAACAAAATAGTCCGTGTATTATTGATGTAGTTGTAGATGTAAATGAAGCACCAATGCCAGCAAAAATCACCTTTGGTCAAGCCGCTGGTTATACGAAGCATATGATAAAAGAATTATTTGAAGAAGGTAAGATTGATTTACCACCACTTTAAACAAAAAAAGATAGCTGAAAACGATTTGTTTTATTTAGAACCAAGAAATAGGTATTTAGCATATGTATATCAATAATAGTTATATAATGTTGCACATTGTATAGACGAAAAAGAAGAGGATAGATAAAGCAGAAAGTATATGCATTATCTATCCTTTTTGTACTACATATGACCTCATTTA
Source organism: Bacillus sp. K2I17 (assembly GCF_002209985.1). Lineage (NCBI taxonomy): Bacteria > Bacillati > Bacillota > Bacilli > Caryophanales > Bacillaceae > Bacillus > Bacillus sp. K2I17. The sequence goes on along the minus strand of NZ_NJGF01000027.1, from coordinate 12,498 downwards.
CTAAAACAACATTTTTAGACCTTATTGAACTAACGCATGCGTTAGTTCAATAAGCATTTTTTCACAATCTTTACAGAAATGCTACCCTTTAGTTCAATGAGGAAAAACTGCCTTAATTGCAGCCCTTGCCTCTCCTTTTGTGCGTGGTGGGTGGTACTTCCATTTTACCAATGGATGGTTTCTTCTTGTTTTTCTTGACATAAAAAGGGGCCGTCCCAAAAGCCAATTTCCGATGGCTTTTGGGACGGCTCCTCTAACCCTTTAACTGAAAGAAAACCTGTTCAAAATTGCCTCAGTACTAAGTATGACAGTGTTAAGCTCATTCCCTCGGCTATCTTTTCCCCTTCTGAAATAGAGACTGCGTAAAAAATTTTTGCTGTTCACGCGAGCAATCACCTGACTGCGACTTCTCGGCAAATTGCAGCATTGCGCTAAGCCGCTAATCCAATCAGCGATTTCTTGATGTGGAAGTAACTCTTTGTCAATCATCGTATCCACGATGTTTACCAACCGCTCATCATCCTCATCGCTAAAAATGTGTCTACCATTATGAAGCATGCCAGAAATAGCGACAAGAACCTCACGCAGCAGTGCGACGCTGCTCTCCTCGCACTGCACCAGCTCGACAAAAACATCCGCACCATGAGACGCGCTGTGAGCCCAGCCTCCTACTGAAATGTAACCTCGCAGATCCTTCTCCTCTTTATAATAACGGAGCATCGCATGTATTAATTGCTCAATTTCCGCTTGATTAAAAAATGGATTCTGTCTGTGACGTTGCACAATCAAAGCGATAGGTAAAGCAGAGAACGTCCTTGTAAAAACTGACTGATCATCCTCGCTACCAATACTATAGAACAAATGGTTCTCATCAGTCAGAACAGTTAAGAGGCTTCGTAACTCCTCTTCACTGAATCTATTCTCTTCTCTAATCCACATATAAAACATCGAATAAATCAGGTTATCCCGTAATTCTGGCTGAGGATCGCCAATATATTGAAGTAACAAAGGTAAGAAATCTTGATGCTGCTCACCTTCGCGTAACTGATACTCATCCTTCTCAATTCTTTGCAAATCCAGCATCAATTTAGTCCTTGTATCGCTCATTTCCCCATCTCCTTCAACATTAACATAATCTCCTCTATAACAACTTCTGGCTCATCATGATGAATATAATGTCCACTTCGACTAGCAATCCGGTACTTGCTTGACGTTGATAGCCATTGGAATTCTGCTTGGAGTCTTTGCTCAATTTCCAATATTTCTTGAGATGGCCATCCCTCTTCAACATTGTCAGGTAAACCTCTTGTAATAATTACAAGAGGGAGGTTACTTTGCTTTGAATGATCAACGATTTGCTTATAACTTTGTATTTTATCAATCTTCTCACTATTCAACATAGGATTCTCGTAATATTCCCTATTTCTTGCAAGCAGATTTTCGGGTAGAACCTTTTCATAGGCAAGTTCTTTATATTCCGGTGCAGCGTCAACCAAAATCATACCGCAGATGTTCAGTGGATAAAGGCTGGCATATAATCTAGCGACCAAACCACCAAAAGAATGTCCTACCAATATATAGGGCTTCTCCACTTCAAGCGCTAGCAACAATTCGTTTAGCTCCTCGACTAGATTATAGCAAGTCGTCGGGACGGATGCGACTTGACTCCTGCCAATACCCGACCTGTTATAGGAAAAGGTTGATGTTTCTTGCGATATTCGGTCTTGGACTTTTTTCCATGTCTCATAACTATCGCCTAACCCTGCTATGAAGATTACGCTTGGAATACTGTTACGTGAATATTTATTTAATAGTCTGTGGTTATCACATATATCAATTATCTTTTTATTTTGTATAGTCACTTTTAATCACCCAGTTCAATTATAGGATTTACACTATCGATATTTCCATAATAATTCGATTATTATTTCTTTTAAAACTTTACTGTTTTTTAACTTCAGCTATCTTTTTTATTTTTGTACCTCTCTATAGAAAGAAAAATCATTCACATTAGTTTGTATTCGTTTCTCTTCCTTTACTTCTTTATCCTTGCTCTTAAGTATTTTTATATTTCCTAGTTTAATCGCATCTTGCATACTATTACTAACTAGATTTCCCGCTAAAATCGTCATACTATAAAAAGCAATTGGTATAAGTACAATCCATGTATGTGTAGTTAAATGGCGGAAGTTTTGACCAATTAGGCCAGTCCATTCTTTTGTTACACTATCTGGATCCATTCCACTGAAGGTTATTGTTCCACCAAAAAATAATTGCAACAAACCAAGGTGTAAAAGAAGCAATAAAGTACTCACAAATTGTTGGGCTACTAATAAAAGAAATGGTGGTAACATATGCGGCCATATATGGCGCTTCAACCTCTGCCATTTACTCCCGCCGAGAACAGTAGCTGCCAACATAAATTCCTCTTTCTTAATACGTTTTACTTCTTGCGCTACATATAGCATAACTGTTGGTACAGCAAGAAATACAAGCACTATAATTTGAAATGCCACCCGCAAATACAACGGCACAACTTCCGCTCCACTGTCAAACGTTAAAACTTCATTTAACATAAAATAAGAAATCATGACCATTGGTACAATACTAAAAGGATCAAAAAATGATGAAATAACTGGAAAAGAACGTTTACCATACATACCAAGAAGTAAACCAACTCCCCCTCCAACTATAACTCGTAAAATCGCTATAATTATACTCGCTCCAACTGTCCATTTCGCGCCTTCTATTATTAATTGAACAATGTCGCGGCCTTTCACATCACTTCCAAACCAAAATTTACTTGATGGCGAAAATGGAGCTGCCTCTAGTTCTCCTTTTTCGTTATACATCATCGTAAGTTCGCGAATATTCCCATCAAAAAACACCGTATATCCAATACTAACAATCATTAGTACACTTAAAAAAGTAATACCTATCCAAAATCTCACATCTCTTTTTACAACTTGCCACATATTACACACGCTCCTTTATCACATTTTGCAAGAGTGTATGTAATATACGAAATAGTATAAAAAGCGGTACGTATAATATTACTAGACTCACTGTAAATATTTCTAATTTAGAATTTTCTTTTACAAAAACAAACATACCATATGTATTAAATATCCATTCAATAATATATAAATTGGAAAGCATAAATAATATATTTGTTTTCGCATAATAAATTGTCGTCAATAAAACATTTCTTGAAATATGATGTGTCAAAATATGCTGTAAGCTTAATCCTTTACTCTTGGCAAACAAACTATAATCTTTCTCTAACTCTTCTTTAAATCGTAATAACAACAGTTTAATAAATAATAATGTTGTTGGTATTGTAAGACATATAATCGGTAACAAACGTATCCTTTCTTCCCCTAATCCAGCTAGTTTGACCGGCATAAATCCTGTTTTTTGAAAAAGAATTACGACAAGAAGTTGTGATAATAAAATAAGTAATATATCTGGTATACTCTCAAGCGTAAGAAAAATCCCGTTCCACATTTTCTGTTTCATATGAGAACGTTGCAATACCCAAACGACAAGTACATACGCTATAAGCAAAGATAGTAAAAACGCTGATAGAAATACAATCATCGTTTCAATATAATGAATCCATATTTGTGGAAATAATTTTCTTGAGTCCCGAAATCCATATGTAATTTCACCTGGTTGAAGTAACTTTCCTCCAAGAAATACAATCGTGTTCCAAAAACCGATTAAATCCATTTGCAATCCCTTAAATAAACGTGGCAGCGCACCTAAGCAGATTATACATAAAATAGCAGCTACTAGTTGTAAACAAGTAATCCCACACCATTTAACAATTCGCATCAACATAACGATTTCTCCTTACTATCCGATAGAATATTCAGAAATCAAAACCAGATATATTACATCTCTTCAGCTATACCTTGCACTCGTTTCTTTCCACTAGGTAAAATGGCTCGATATAAACACGTAACAAAAAATAATAAACCAAATAAAATAATAAACAACGTATCTGCACGAATCCATTTCGGGAACAACATCGCTATCGCACCGAGAGATAACAGCTGGAATCCTGTCGTTAATGGACTAAGTAAACTTTGAACGCGTCCCATGAATGACTCTTCTACAATTTCATACATCCAGCCCATTATTGCAACATTAATAAATGGTAAAAAGAAAGTCGCAAAAGCGATACATACATAAAAAGACCATACGTGATTTACAAAGTAACACATACCGAAAAAGACTCCTGAGCCCGCCATACCAAATACAATAATAGGCTTAGGTGCATATTTCTTACCTATACTTGTTGCTACTATACTTCCAATTAATAATGAAATCCCTCCAACTACACCGCCCACCATCGCTAAACTTTCATACGTTGCTGGTGCTAATTTATATTTTAATATGTAAGTAGTGGATACGCTTAAAATACCATTTAATAGTCCAAATACGATAAATCCTAAAAGTAATTTTTTTAAAGTGTCATTTTGATATATATACTTGATCCCTTCTTGAAACTCTGTTATTAACATCTTCAAATTAACTTCTTTCCACTTTGTTCTACCATTTGGCAAACGAACTTTTTCTGGAATGGAGATCGTTTGAATCAAAATACCACTCATAATAAATGTGAGCGTATTTACTAAAATGCTCCCGTAAATTCCAAAAGTCCAGTACACCATCGTTGCAATTCCTACCCCAAACAAAGCATACAAACTATTTACCATTTGATTCATACCTGCTGCTGCACCGTATTGGTCTGATTCAACTACTCCTTGTATCATCGACTGTTCTGATGGAGAGAAAAATTGTATACATGCATTTTCCAAAAATAAAAATATAAAGACGAGTATAATCATTCCGTAATAAAGCGAAATTAGAATTCCGATATTACAGAGCGAACAACATATGTTGCTTACCGTACAAATACGTTGTCTATCAAAACGATCCACTACTGTCCCTACTAATAGAAAAAAGATTAATGCGGGTAATGCCATCATAATTTGTGTCATCGTTGCGTAAACTGGTTGTTTTCCGTACTGGTCTAACAAATAAAACATTAAAGAAATTCCAGCAATCATAGAACCGAGTCGCTCTAAAATATTTGCTAGAAAAAAACGGGCATACACTTTGTTGCGAAATAACTGTAGCATTTCTTTCATACTTCTAACCCTTTCTCTCGACAAAATTTTATTTTTTCAGTCATTTCTTGGAAGTTATATTATATTTTTCGACCATTATCCAATCTTTTCCTTCTGTATAGAGAACAATATAAAAAAGACTCTTGTTTTTTATCAAGAGTCTTTTTATTTAACTTCGCTTCAGTTAATACTATGCATCTAAATATCTTTATACGTCTCGCTAACTATTATAATTTTCTAAAGTTCGGATACACTTTATTTATTTTACGAATGTATCGCACATCCAATTATAAAATTTTTCTTCCTCCTCAAATTGTGGATAATGAGCTGACTTCTCAAAAGTAATAAATTCTTTTTGACCTGCTTCAATCGTATCAAAATATGTTTTTGCTGCATGATATGAAGTGTTATAGTCATATTTCCCCATAAGGAAATAAAGCGGTAGCTTCATTTTAGTCACCTTAGTAGGCAATGGATTCTTTAAATCCTTTTCTAATAAGACAGTTTGAGAATGTGATAATCCAACGTTATAACGAATTACGTCTAACAAGTTATATTCATTACTGAGTAACATTCCGATGTTATCACCATCTGGATTTTCAATGAGTCTTGATGTTCCACCATATTTCGCAACATAATTTCTCGGAGTGTATGTATCGCCATTTTTAATTTTTTCAGTCAACCCATTTAAATAGGACACCTCATCTGTATTCCCAGCTTTTTGTGCCTGTTCAACCACATATTTTAAACTATCGATTTCACTTTCTACTGTATCACTCATTTGCCCGATGCCAACATATGCTTCAAATTTTTCCGGGGCTTTATTGGCAGCTTGCATTCCGATATATGTACCGTAAGAATGACCAACCAATATTATTTTTTCTCGACCAAGACGGTTTGAAATATAATCTGTCATAGCTAATAAGTCTTCTACAAGAAGATCTGATATAAGGTTCGAATAGTCTTCAAAGAAATGATACGACTTCCCGCTCGCTCTTTGATCGTAATTAACAACTGTGAATTTCTCTTCCAATAAGTTTTGGTATTTTTGAGCATATGGTATTTCTGAAGTTCCTGGTCCACCATGTACAAAAATAATAACTGGATTGTTCCTATCTTTGCCGCGTATCATAATTTCATGACCACTGCCATTTATCTCTACTTGCTCTAATATGTTTATACTGTTCTTCCCCTTTATTTGCGAAGTCCATGTAGGAAATATTAGTGCTACGATTAATAATAGTGTAGTGATGGCACCAATAAGTTTTATTAATTTTTTTATCTTCTTCATAAGTAGTCTCCTTTCTTTTAAATTTATAAAAACATCAATTTAATTCTGTAAAACTCCCTCAAAATAATATGAATATATAACAATTTCTCTCTCTAATTTCATCTTGCTCGTTTGCACATTTTTAATATCCCATACACTTCTTAACTTTCCCCTATATAAACTCTTAATATTTTCTTAATTTTCAATATAAATTTTATAGAAAGACTCGGTCACAATGTATTAAAAATAAAGAAAAAAGCCCTTGTTTTCAAAACAAAGACTTTTTTCCTTTAACTATTTCGCTACCTCTTCTTTCGGCATTACCATACCTTTGTAAAGTTGAACAGTTATCCAGTAATAGATGAAATAAATGACTAAGAAAATCCCTATCGGCACCCACACTTTTACAAACGGGTCAACTAATATGAAGCTAAATAAGTTTAGCCCTACTAACACGTGGGAAATCCCAATGATTGCCGGGAAGATAAATAAATATGAAATTTCTTTATATATACTTTTCGTTAACATACTACGTCTCACACCAATTTTTCGTAACATTTCATAACGTCGTACGTCACGAGAAGCACCTGTTAATATTTTGAACATAAGAGAACTTGCCATCATTGCTAAAAAGGCAATTCCGAGGAAAAATCCCATAAACATTGTTCCACTCATGAAACTGTTCATAAACTGATAAATTGTCATTTTCGTAAATAAGTCTACTTTTGCACCTGTTGTTTTTTCAATTTGTTCTTTTTGTCTCTTGTCTATTTCAATTAACAACGGTTTATATTTTTTCATATCATCTACTTTTGCTAATGTTACACTATGTTCCGTTCCTTGAACTGCTTTGTAGTGTTCTTCATCTGCAATCCTTACAGGTTTTCCGTTAAATTGATTATGTGTAATTTGTATTTCTCTTACAACCGCATCTTCCCAATCCCTTGGCATACGAGGAAGTTTATTGGCTGCTTCAGGAGCTTCCAAAGCAGAATAAACAGGTTCAGTTAAAGGTTCAGCCACACGTTTACGAGCAGGTTCTTTTAAAGTTTTTGTATCAAAGTGGTCTGAAACAAGTGGTGGTTTCTCAGTTAAGTCGTTACGTAAATAATAAACCGCTTCTCCATCTACTTTATACTTATACTTGCTTTCTTCCACAATTTCCATTTCTTTTAAGGCTGCTTTATCTTGATTATTTGGATCATGAATTACGACATCATATACACGAGAGAAGTCTGTCATAATACCTACATTTTTTTGGAACGCCATCCCTGCCGTCATCGCACCTGCACCTAATGCAATTAACATCGCTACGGTACCTAATACTCTCGATAAACTATTTACTCGAAAGCGTAGCTGTGCATATGTAAAACTATTTAAGCCCGTTTCATTTCGTTTTTTATTCCCTTTAATTTTCATCACAAAAAATGGAAGCAATGAACTAAAGATAAAATATGTTCCGAGTGTTGTAACGATTGTCGCTATTATAAAACCAAGTTCAGCAAACATTTTTATATTTACCATAAAATAATATCCTGTACTTACTAGTAATACACCAAGTACAGTCATTATAATAATGCGAGTTTTACTTTTCTTCACTTCATCTAGTGTTTCATCTTCACGTATTAATTCTAATTCTGTTTTACGTAATAAACGGATGCTATTCATTAAACCAGTAATAAAAAATAGTATTAAGAAGAAAATAGCTGTAACTAAGATTGCTGGTGTATATACAGATGAATAACTACCTTTTGTTGAAATTTCCATACCATTCATTAAAAAGTTTCCTGCTACACTTGCAAGTAACATCCCTACTAAGATCCCGATAATAATACTGACAATACCCATACCGAATGTTTCAATAAATAATAACTGTGCTACTTTTTTCTTTTTCGCACCGAGCATCATGTACATACCGAGTTCTTTTCTTCTTAATGTGAGTAAGAAAGAATTGGCATATATAATATAAAATACAGTAATGAAAGATAATAGTATGGCACCTACCCAAAATACGAGTCTAATACTACCAATAAGACTATTATCCTTCGTAAATTCACTATTCATCGCCATCGTTTGGAACATGTAGAAAATACTAATACTAATAACGAGACCAATAAGTAAAACCATATAATCTTTTAACATCTTTTTCATACTATGACGTGATAATTTGAATAACATAGTCTCGCCCCCTACTTAGACTCAGCAGCTGAGCCCATATGAGCGAGCACGCCTAAAATGTCTTGATAGAAATTTTCTCGCGTTCCTTGACGCTTTAACTCTTTATAAAGAAGACCGTCTTGAATAAATAAAATACGTTCACAATAACTCGCGCTAAATGCATCGTGTGTAACCATCAAAATACTTACATTGTGATTTTCATGTAAATCTTGCATCGCTTCTAATAAGCTTTTTGCATTTTTACTATCAAGCGCACCTGTCGGTTCATCTGCTAATACGATTGCTGGATTATGTACTAAAGCTCGTGCTGCCGCCGTTCTTTGCTTTTGTCCACCAGAAACAGCAGTTGGATATTTCGTTAAAATTTCAGTAATCCCTAATTTCTTTGCAACCTCATTTACCTTCCCCGTAATCTCACTTGAAGGTACGCCTTGCAGAGAAAGTGGTAAAGCGATATTTTCATAAATTGATAAGTTTTCTAGTAAGTTAAAATCTTGAAAAATGAATCCTAATTTTTGAGATCGAAAATCAGATAATGCATTCCCCTTCATAGAAGTAATATTTGTACCAGCTATTGTCACACTGCCACCCGTTGCTTGATCCAATGTACTAATCACATTAAGTAAAGTCGTTTTTCCAGATCCAGAAGGACCCATAATCCCGACGAATTCCCCTTCTTTAATACTTAATGACACACCCCTTAACGCTTTTGACTGATTCTCATTTCTTTTCCCATACGTTTTTTCTACACGTTCTACAGTAACTACATTTGTTGACATCTCTTTCACTCCATCCCTTTTGTATAAAATTAATTTCTCACATATTTCTTATCTTTTTCTCATGTAAATCCTTAATAATTTTTAAACTTTTCAATCAGAAAGGATTACACGAGTTACGTAAACCTTTTTCCTATTCCATATTCTCACTTTTCTAAAACTCGTTCCTTCGATTTCGCTTACATTTACCTTACATTTTTGTAAGGTAAAAAATATTACAGACCATTTCATAAGGTGGATTCATTTGTAATGAGCAAGTTTTTTATTTTTATCAAAATTAATAGGATACATAAATAACAATAATAATAAGTTAAAAAACAATATAATTTTATTTTAAAACGATAAATTATATGATAAAATCATGTTGTCATTAAATAAACGAGGTGCTTTTTATGAAACAAGTTACAACACTCTTTTTAAAACTAGCTATTGTTTTTATAGGTATAGTAGTACTTGCATTGTGCATATTTTTAGTTCCTAAAATCGGGAATTTCGCTGGAGAATTGTATCCAGCTATTGCTTATATGAAATCTCTCGTTTTAATCGATATGTACGTAGCGACGATACCTTTTTACTTCGCTCTGTATCAAGTTTTTAAACTTTTAAGTTATATTGATAAGAACAAAGCGTTCTCGGTATTATCAGTAAAGGCTTTAAAAAATATAAAATACTGTGCCCTCACTATCGGTACCATATACATACTAGGTATGCCACTTTACTATCTTATGGCAAAAAAAATTGATCCTCCAAGTTTTATACCAATTGGATTGATCATTATTTTCTCCTCTATCGTGATTGCTGTTTTTGCTGCAGTTCTCCAAAAGCTCTTACAAGAAGCCATTAATATAAAATCAGAAAATGATTTAACGGTATGAAGTGAAGTATATGGCAATAAATGATGAAGGGATAGCGATTAAGCTATCCCTTCATCATTTATTAGGGTTCTTTAATGAGTTTAAATTCAGTAATACATGTTAATGGTGTATTTTATTATCAATCTCTATTTCTTATTTTTTATTTCCTCTTTTATACTCTCCACAAACCCATTTAGTTCAATAACTTCTGACTGGTCTTCACCGTATTTACGTACATTTACAGATCCGTTCTCCATTTCCTTATCCCCAATAACAAGAACATAAGGAACTTTTTGCATTTGTGCTTCTCTTATTTTATATCCTAACTTTTCATCTCGTACATCTCTTTCAACACGAATGCCAGCTTGTGCTAATTTATCCGCAATCTCATCTGCGTATTGTACATGGACTGCATTCGAAACTGGAATGACCTTCACTTGAACCGGTGCCACCCATGCCGGGAACGCGCCTCCAAAGTGCTCAATTAATATCGCTAAGAAACGGTCTAAAGATCCTAAAACTGCTCTGTGAATGACAACTGGTCTTCTCTTTTCATTCTTCTCATCTATATAATTTAAATCAAACTTCTCTGGCATTTGGAAATCTAGTTGGATTGTCCCGCACTGATGACTTCTATTTAAAGCGTCTTTAATATGGAAGTCGATTTTCGGTCCATAAAATGCACCGTCACCTTCATTTAGTCTATATTTATAATTCAATGAATGTAATACATTTTCTAATGCCTCTTCTGCTTGCTCCCACAACTTATCATCACCCATTGAATCTTCTGGACGAGTAGAAAGCTCTACTTCATATTCGAATCCAAAAGTTTTATAAACGTAATCAATTTGCGCCATTACAGATTTAATTTCATCTTCAATTTGTTCTGGAGTTACAAATAAATGAGCGTCATCTTGGCAGAAAGTACGTACTCTTAATAATCCATTTAATGCCCCGCTAAATTCGTGTCGGTGTACTTGACCGAACTCACACATACGAATTGGCAATTCGCGATAAGAGTGTAATTTATTTTTGAACATTAACATATGTCCTGGGCAGTTCATTGGTTTTAATGCGAAACTTTTATTGTCTACTTCAGAGAAATACATGTTGTCTTTGTAATGTCCCCAGTGTCCTGATTTCTCCCATAATTCTTGGTTCATCATAAACGGAGTACGTACTTCTTGATACTTATACTCTTTTTGAATTTCTCTTAAAAATGCTTCTAATTCATTACGAATAATTTGTCCTTTCGGTAAATAAAATGGCATTCCCGGAGCCTCTTCAGAAAACATAAATAACTCCAGCTCACTACCTAATTTACGATGATTTCTTTTTGCTGCTTCTTCAACGAAATGTAAATAATCTTCTAATTCTTTTTGAGAAGAGAACGCAACACCATATATACGCTGAAGCACTTGATTGTTACTATCACCTCGCCAATATGCACCAGAAACGTGAGTTAATTGGAAGGCTTTCAAATAGCCTGTTGACGGTAAATGAGGTCCTCTACATAAGTCTACAAATTCACCTTGTTTATATAGTGTTACACTTTCCCCACTAGGAATTGCTTCTAACAATTCTAATTTCAGGTGATCATTCATTTCTTGAAACAGTTTTTTTGCCTCTTCTCGTGAAACCTCAACTCGCTCTATTTTTATATTTTCATTTATAATTTTTTTCATTTCTTTTTCGATTTCCGGTAAATCTTCTACGTTTACACTACTCGGAAGATCCATATCATAATAAAATCCATTTTCAATAACAGGTCCTACACCAAGGTTTACATTACCATGCATTCTCTTTACAGCTTGCGCTAAAATATGTGCCGCAGAGTGTCTTGCAATTTCTACCCCTTCATTTGAATCTATAGTAACGATTTCTACTTCCGCATTTTCTTCAATATTTCGGCGTAAATCATATAACTGATCATTTACTTTCCCTGCGACTGCTTTCTTTTTTAAACTACTGCTAATGGATCCCGCAATTTCTTCTAAAGTAATTCCTTTTACAAATTCTTTAACGCTTCCATCCGGAAATTTCATTTCAATCATCTGTTCTTTCATTTTTCATCTCTCCATTTCATAATAAAAAGCACACTCATCCCTAAAATAGGGACGAGCGTGCTTTTACCCGTGGTTCCACCCAGATTCCCATTGTAAATATACAATGGCTTCTTTTACGGTAACGTCGTTTACACGGCACTAGATACTTAATTTCCCCAGTGCAGCTCTAAGGTGGTAAGTTATTTTTCTGCGTTAGGAAGTTCTCAGCTTTCCTTC
>NZ_NJGF01000026.1:0-60327 GCF_002209985.1 Bacillus sp. K2I17 | reverse complement strand
TTCTAGACATAATAAAACCGCACCTCCAATTGTTAATTAAGTGTCTAACAAATTGGGTGCGGTTCAAAAGTGGGCGGTTCGCAAGTTGGAAAACTAATTAAGTTGCTGCTATGACCACACCATCTATTTTCTCAGAATAGTGATGGGTTACTGAAGACAGGAGTTTCTCAGGCTTCTGTCTTTTTAGTTTGTGTACTTGTTAACCTCGAGTATACATCAACTTCAATATTTTTATTTACAAAGCAATATTACTCAGGTAATATATTGAAGGTGTTTTTTTGAAGTTAACTATCTGCTTACATTATAACATGATTTATCAGTAAAAATGCAAGCGAAAAAGTTTCCGTCATGGGAACGTGATTTATTAGTGAAAATAGAAGAGAGATTAAAAGATATCAACAGCTAAGTAAATTTACTTAGCTGTTTTTTTTGTTTGAATAACTATCAAAAGAACAACTCGAAAGTAAGCATAATAGCTATAAAAGTAGTGGTGAATCTCAGAGTAAATGCCTAGTAACACCCTAAACAAACTTAATGAAAAACACCTTAGTGTAGCGGGTTGAGTGAAGTTTTAGAATGATATTTAATAGGGAGGGAACGACTCTTTGAAAGAAAGGAACATGAATCGCAATGCAAAATAGAGAAAAAGAAAGAGCAATAAGGGAAGCTAGAAAGCTACTCCGTGAGAATGGAGATACAATCACGACAGAAGGACAGAAACTAGCTAAGAAGAAGATAAAACGAAAAGCTGATGGTAAGCATGAGGAGACCTGGTTCTCATGGCAAAACTATGGAAGACATCTAGCTATCGAGGAAACTCTGAATGACGTCCAAAAAGGTGCGCTACTACTCATGAGTACATTCATCAAGCGTAACTCTGACGGCATCCTGATTGATACACGAGGTGGAGAATTTACAGTAAACCAACTAGCTAAGCTGACAGGGAAGTCACCTAGACAGGCTAAGAGAATCGTTACAGAGTGTGAGAACATCGGAGCATTAACTACCCGTAAAGAAGGCAAAGAGACCATCATTACATTCACGGAGATGTTATATAAGTGTGGAAGCTTAGAAGGGGACAAGATGAACCATGTGAAAGTATTCCAGCAAAGAGTACGGGAAGTATCACAAGACTTAACGCTTAAAGAGCTTGGACTTCTAGCTGATCTACTAGCGCACTTTCATTGGAAGACTCATATATTATGTGCGAATCCTACTGAGTACGATATGGGGAATGTTCAGCCTTGGAGAGTGCAAGACATCGTATCACAATTAGGTTACAATCATAAGTTTGTTACAGCAAGTATCCGAAAATTTAAAGCAAACCGTATTCTTATTTTTGTAAGCGCAAAAGTGGACTTCTTTGTAATGAATCCATACATTGCAAGTAAACAGGCTGAAAAAGTAACCTTAGAAGAAATAGAAAAGGTTGCTGACTCAGTAGCCAACAACCCGAATGTGAAATACTATGAAAATGTCTAAAATGAATATCCGTTCTCGTGTCTCCTCCTACAGTTTCACGAGCCTAAAGCCTGTCAGTCGCCAAACTGATGGGCTTCTCTTATGTCTATAGATAGATTATCACAATTGAACAACCTTATGCAATGGTCGTTTTTGTCCACTTTTTGGACTTATAATAGTCGTTTTTGTCCATTTGTAAAATAGGGTCTAGCCCTTGGGAGAGTAAAGTGCAATCTAATAACCTCCTTGTAGAATGCTCTATACTCTATGTAATTTTAAAGGTTAAGTATAGCCGTTAATCTCATATAGATATGCTAGTTCGCTACGCTCCTATCTGTCAGCCGTTCACTCTGTTCCCGTCTCACTAATGTCATTCATCAATCTTAATGTATTTACTATAGCCGTTAAAATATACCCATAGTGATACAAGATGATTCGCAAGGAGTGAAACGGATTGCTGACGGTAGTCATATCTTTACAAGTCTAACCTTAAAAGTGTTGAAGGGAAAAGCTTAAAATATATTACCAAAAATGAAACCTATAAGCTAAAAATGAACCCTGAAGCTTTGATATTACTGGGTTTGTGAAATAAATGAGGATGCTCTTAATTGAGGTGGAAATCTGATGAAATTCCCCTTTAGTGGCTATCAGTGTCTGACAGATAAATACTTTTATATTAAGGTTCTTATAAACGGAAAATTGCATAAAAAGAGTCCGACTATTCAGCCTGACACTCACGCTTGTACCTATAGATTGTTCTCTCAGATATATTCATAATGTTTGCTACTTGCTTAACGGAATGAGTCTCTAAAAGCTTCATGCACTCAGCGTAACGGCTAGTAGTGAGAGCTTTCGGACGTCCTTCCTTATAGTTCGGATTGTTTGCCTTAGCATGTTCCTTGCCTTCTTGAGTTCTCTCGTAAATCATAGATCGCTCCATCTCCGCAACTGCAAGCATTGTCTGTAAGAAAAATCTTCCCATCGTAGTATTTTCAAGAAGCCCGACATTCAGTACATGAACGCTGATACCTTTCGAGAATAGCTCCTCTACAATTTGAATTCCCTCTTTTGTATTCCTTGCCAGACGGTCAAGCTTGGTCACTATGAGTGTATCTCCTTCTTTTAATACATTTAGTACTCTCTGAAGCTCAGGGCGATCAGAGGTAGCTCCTGTGAATTTCTCTGAGTAAATCTCAGTTGCTCCTTTGTTTGTAAGCTCTTCAATCTGTACTGACAGGTCTTGCCCCTTAGAGGATACACGAGCATATCCGAATACTGTCATTTGTCACCGCTCCTTTTGTCAGTAAGTTTTGTCATGTTAATAAGGTTGATTCTATCACTCTAAAATCATACTGTCAAATCTGTTGAGTTTTGTCATAGTGACAAGTATCATCTATGTATATCAGACGGGAAGCCTAGTCTATAACTCTAAAGTTGATTCATGTAGCTATGAGTTGCTAACTATAATGTATTGCTTATGTACTAACACATATAGTATAACTTCATACAGTCACCATATGAGCTGATACCACCGATACGACCGACCGCACACTCATTGAGCTCCACGAACTTGACGAAAGCCGATGTGGAGGAGGCTGACAGGTCTTATCAACAAAGGAGACACTGATGCATCTCTCACATTGAGGAGAGGGTGACGGAGGAGTCGATGCAGTCTTAAATGAGTCTGTCCAAAGAACTTATTGTTCTGTGCGGTCACGACCTTCATTGCTTTCAGAGAGGATGGGAGCGATTGCGGGAAAGTTTGGAGAAGTGGCGAGAAAGTCGGGAAAGAAAAAAGAATTTGTGGGAGCTTTGAGAAAAACTTTTGAAAATATCACAAAAAGAAATAAAAAATTTGCTGAATCTTATTTGAGCGATTTGCTGACGAAAATTTCTTTGGAGAAGCGGAGAAGAAAAAACTTTCGGGGAAGGCACAGGGGGTGCGATCAGAAAGACAAGCCTTCCGACCATCCACTACCAACCTATAGAATATCCCTTAACGTGATTGGCGAATTTCCCCTAAAATTTTTAGCCTCACGTGTTAGCAATCTTTTTGAAAAGCACTCATTTACGAGATGTGTAGACAGTTGTATACTTAATATGTAAGGTTACTTGATGGATTTACTCACTGTATGGTAGCAGCTGAATACCTACATTCTATCAACTTTAAAGCTTACCGCACATTAACCACCTTGCCCCCTTGTAGAACCCTCGCCGTTTGAGGGCTTCATAAAGTTATTGAGTTCATGTCAAGTGAAGGCTGGCTCTGAATTATCAGCGAAATGTTTGCTCAATAGCTTTATAATGCGTTCAATCGTATCTATATAAACTGAAAAATTATTGTAAACTTCTTCTGAAACTATCAAGCTGACGGATATATCTTTTCTGATTTTTCTTATACACAGATAGGTAAATTTTGTAAGTTATATCCCGTAAGTTTGATGGTTAACTAAAGGCATTCATCACGACCTCGCAAGAGTGTTTTTTATTTAATCTAATCGTAGACAACTGTATATGAGGAAAGGAATGATACACATTAAGACTGATACACGTTTACCCTTCGTACCACCCACTACTAGGAGAAACCTTCGTTTTCTCCTCTTCATGGTTCATCATAACGGATTATCTCTTTCAGAATTACTTCGCAAAGCTGATATTCCAAGACCTTCGTTTTATAAAGTCATTGAAGGGAAAAGTTCACTGATACAAGCGGAAGAGATTACACAGAAGATTATGAGCATAATCCCCGAGCATAATTACACCTATGTTAAACAAGCAAATGAAATTCTTGATAAAGCGGAAGCGGTTGCTGGAAAGATTGATCTTAGATTGAACGGCAACAAAGCAATAATTTCAGAAAGATAAATAACTAATAAAGGATGATTACGAAATGAATTTCAACGACCAACAACTTCAAGATTTTTTTACTGGGACACCGCTAGGGAAGAGGTTACTAGCTGAGGCTAAAAAGAAACAAGCTGAAATAGAAGTGAAAAGAAAATATAAAATAATTGCCGAAATTATATTGACCTAATTGCCGAAATTAGTTAGTATAGACCTTGTAAGGGGAATAGAGGTGATGACATGAATGAGACCACTCAAAAATTTTACGAACGGATTCAAGAAGAGCTCAACTTACAAGACATCAAGCAAGCGAAGAGCGTTTACAGGTTTTATACTTCATTAAAGGGAGTTTCTAAGATCGTAGGCGAGGAAGAATTGCAGCGCCTTGTAGATAGAGCTAAGAAGGGTGAGCCGTTACTTTCTGAAGATAGACGCTTTAAGGGATGATAAGTAGTCCCTTAATCTTATTCGCTAATTGCCGAAATTACAAAACAGTAAAAAAGCCAATCTTCGACCGACCAAAGTAGAGAGATTGACTTGAAAGGAGACAAACAATCATGTCCAACGGAATGTTTTTAATGATTTGCTTCTTAGCTCCATTTTTAAGCATAGCATTAGTGGAATGTATTCGTAAAGTAGTAAGACAGGTTATCTAAAGAGTTAACATTCGTAAATAAAAATATAAATCGAAAGAGGGAAACTAATTTGCATACATTATCGAGATTGCTAGAAGCGCAGGATCAAGTAAGAGAATTGTATAAGGACGGACTTATGGGTGATTACTCATTTGGGGAGATATCTGAATACATCGAGGGATTGATTGAGGACGTATATGAAGAAGAGAAGGAAGCTCAGAAGTTAGGCGTCAGCTAAGTAATGCCTAAAAATTCCTATTCTTTTAGTTGAATTTTACGGGATATGTGTTACTTTAACGGATCTATCCTGTATGTAACCATGTAAGGCTTGTTATTACGAGGAGGTTTTAATATGAAGAATGAACAGTATGAAAGTACACTACTAAAGCTTAAAGGGGTTGAGCCGATAACTACAGCAGAGTTAATGGAGAAGTTTGGCATCGAAAAGGAAAGTTACTTTGTGATCCGTGTAGAAGAGGTGAATTTCTTCAAAGGTGATGTCATGAAAGATGAATGGTTGAAACATCCTTTCTATGAAGGGTACTGGGGCAGTAGTATGGGCAGAGTCTTCCGTGAAGCTTATGAGAGAAAAGGCAGAAAGTATAAGGCTTCACTCTTAGATATTGGAATTCATAATACTGGTAGAAATGGATACTTGGGAGTACATGTGAACAGAAAGAAGAAATATCTTCACCGCTTTATTGCAGAATGTTTCTTACAAGCAGAAATACCGGAGGATTACATTGTTGACCATAAGAATAATAATCCTGAAGACAATAGAGCAGATAACCTTCAGCTGCTAACGACTAAGCAAAATAATCGTAAAGGACTCTTTGAAAACACAGGGCGTACTTGGGCGGAACTTTGGGGGATTTTCGAAATGACAAAGAACGGTCATACACCTGAAAGTATTGCATCTATACGTTACCCTGAAGATGACTTAAAGGACATTATCTCGGAGGTTGAAAGTATTCTAGCTTCTAGTGTGCTTCGTAAGATGTATGAAGCCGTCCCACCTCATGCAGACCCTTTAGAAGAAGTATTTACTTTGTGGGAAGACTTGAAAGAACGTGGTGAGGTTAACGTGACGGATAGAGAAGGGTAAGCGATCTACAGATTGGTATAGCCTTTAGAGAGAAGGCTCCAAAGACTTCATTCTTTGTTATTAGGGGATTCAGTTTTTGGAGTCGTCTTCTTAGATTCCTCCTGATCTATCTCATTCTTTCGTTCCATGTTCCTTAAAATTCGTACAAACTCCTCAACAAAAGCTTTAGTGTCGAATTCTCCTTCAGTCGTTACTATTATATCTCTCTTGACTGTAGTTTTTTGCATCTTTCCGTCTTTTCTTTTTTTACTCATATTGAATCACTCCTTTAGATTTATATTGTGGATTTTACCATTTTGAGTGGAGAGTGGACTTGAGAAAGTTTTGCCTTGACGGTAGCCTATATAATAAGGTAAGATTTTCTCAAAAGGTCACTTGACCGAAAACTGGAATGTTTCAAAACTGAATTGTATTGGCTATTATGACGCAAGTTTTATAGATTGGTTCGGGAGTTCGAATCTCTCCTGGGACGCTAAAAAAACCTTGTTATCTTTTGATAACAAGGTTTTTTGTTTGTTTAAAAATTGATGTATGTGCAAGAGGTGTAAAAAATATAAAGTAACATATGATAATTATTATATACAATAGATTAAAGTGCATTAAGAAAAGAGCGCTATTTATGCGCCCTATTTCTCTTGTTTAATTTAAAGAATCAATAGGCTTATGATGAAACTTAAATCCATATCTATATTATCCCAATTGTTCACTTAGAATGTTATAAAACTTTTTACCATTCTAGTACGATTAAGCAGCCGTTATCGGAACTTATCCCCGACAGTGTGTTACAATTAATAGAAGCGGAAAACGAGAATCTCCAATTGACTGGACGTGTGATTGGTTGGACAGTTTAAGAAGGTTGTATAAAAAAGGGAGATGGCGCAAAGATGGCTAGATCAAATGAGAATGATTTAACAGAGAAATTGGCAGAAGGTCACCGGAAATATGGTGATGGCAACTTTACAGTACAGAACATCGGTGATGAAACTAACCCAGATTGGACTGTCGTAAAAAATGTGAGGAAGGGATCGGCAGGCATTCGTGAAGGAGAAGATATATTAAGACTGCGATCGAAATATATAAAATAGTACGGGAATGGGCGGAGTAGGAGTTCAAATCTCTCCTGGGACGCTAAGAAACCCTTGTTATCTTTTGATAACAAGGGTTTCTTGTTTAGTTATTAATAAACTTCTCAAATACAAAACCATAATCTTTCACGTTATATTGTTTCTTCGTATCAACGAGCCAGTTAAAGGCGATCTCGTTCATTTCTTTAAATTGTTCTGCTAAATTTACTTGTGCGTTTGAAATACGGCTGAAAGCGTTAGATGCCATATCTAGACTTTTATGTGCATACTGTAATGTAATATCGTTGTCGTATGAAATTTCTTCTATTTTAAGTAAAGCCTTATATAAATCTTTTAATTCTTCAATATGTTTTTTATGAACATCAATTGAATAATGCTCATCCCCCATCTGGAACTTAATTTCTACGTCTAAATCAATCGTTCCTGCAGTTTCAAGTGCTACGTTTTTAATTTGATACTTACTATAACTAAAGCGGCGTAGTGTACGTTTTTTACTTGTTGCACTTGTACCATCTAGGTGGATTAATCCTTTGTTTGTGAAACAATATTCATCTGATTTTGATTTGATTAAAAAATAAATTTTCTCCCCATCTTCATGCATCACGTAATCATCAGCATCAACTTTATCGTAATCTTTCGGTGTAATGACAGAAC
The DNA here is from genome assembly GCF_002209985.1 of Bacillus sp. K2I17. Lineage (NCBI taxonomy): Bacteria > Bacillati > Bacillota > Bacilli > Caryophanales > Bacillaceae > Bacillus > Bacillus sp. K2I17. Next base: position 52,543 of record NZ_NJGF01000026.1, on the reverse strand, counting down.
CTACATCGCTTAGCCCTAATACATCTGCAGCCATTTTTTTAAACATACATAATCCCCCTTTTAAATTAAATTCTTAATTGTATAAAAATATATTAACACGATATCAATAAAGTGTTTTCTTATAATTAAAAACATTTGAAGGTAAGTTAAGAAAAGTAACAAATAATTATTTCAACCCTAAGTTATTTAGTAAATCTATCAGTTTAAGAGTGGATTCTCCGAAAAATAACCAGGAGAAAAAGTTAATTTTGCAAGTAATTATAGAGAAATTCCGTGAAAACCTCTCAAGTAATATGAGGTTTTTTTCTATCCATTTTGAAATCTTACAATTCTGTAAGGTAACTGTAAGGAATTTCGATGGTAACAAATTGCTAATCCTCTATAATAAAGGTAACAACGATAAAACGAGGAGGAAGAAATGATGAAAGGATTAATTGTAACGGGTTTAACAGTTGCTTTTGGATTTGTAGCGTATGAGAAATTAACGTATGTAGTTGATGTTGTAAAACATTTAATCGCTTAGTAAAAAAACTGCCATGAGAGGGAAAGGGAATGAGTGAATGAATGGAATGGTTATTTGGAATTATAGGTACTTGTAGTGTAGTGTTATTGTTCTTTGTCCCGAGTGGTATACTTAGTTCGACAACGAGTTTGTTCTTCTTAAGTTTGTTTGCTTGTACGATGCTTATTATTATGTTTTTAATGAAGCGAAGTAAACCAATCTTCTATTTTAGCATGATTGTTATGGCAATTATTGTTCTCCAAATTATTACCCTTGTTATATACCCCACTATTATAAAAGCTTTCCATTAATGATGAATCCTCTGCTTTAATTGCTGAGGATTTTTATTTGTACATTTTTAATTTTTAGTAAGGATTTGTTTATATCGAAATATAAAAATTAAATATTTCCATATTTCAAACAAAGGGTTTTGGGATGTTGTGTTCTTATTACTCATTTGATATATTTACTTTAAAGATAATTAAAATCTAGAAAAAGAGGCGGACGTATGGATAAAAAAGAAAATACGGTCGTATTGTTTCCACAACTATCAGAGCGATATATTGATGAAGGTTTTTTAGCACTGAAAGAGCGGAAATTCGAAGATGCATTGCGCTGCTTTGAAATATTACGTCAGTATAATGCAGAAACGGAACAAACGGAACTCGCTTCTGTTATTTGTTTGTTAGAATTAAAACATATGGAAGAAGCGAAAGACAAATGTGAACAGTTACTTGAAACAGGAGCTGTATTATTTGGTGATATTCTTGAAACATATGTGACGATTTTAGTTCAAACAAATGATTATGAAGGTGTCATTGAAATCGTTGAAAAGGTTTTGCAAACGAAAGATGTAATGCCTGAGCAAAAGGAAAAATTAGCACAGCTCGCTTTATTTGCAGAAGGTATGTTAAGTGAAGTAGATACGTCACTAGTCGATTCGAATTTTGAATTGGATGAGTTTACTAATGAAATGTTTGGAGAAAACTTTGGACAAAAGCTAAGAGCGATTCAGCAACTTTCGTTAAAAGACTTGGATCTTGCATTACCTATTTTAAAGAAATTTTTAATAGACGAAAAACAGCACCCTTATTTGAAAACTTCTATTTTATATAAAATGATAGAAAATCAAATAGAAGAAGAGATAGAGGTAGAAAAGTTTGGGAATACGATTAAGGTGATTCCAGCATTTACAGGTCATAATGAGGAGCAATCCGATAACATTATACATACATTATCAAGCCGATTAGAGCAAAATTATCCCGATATATTTGATGCGATGGTTACATATTGGAAAGAATTGCGAATTAGCGTTTTCCCATTCGCTCTATTAATGGATAAAGTGGAGATTTGGGCTGCTGTTTTAGAGAGAATTGGAAGAAAGCGTTTCGGATTGACTATTGATGAAGAAGAGCTTATGACAGCGTATAATATTGAATTAGAAGAGTTTCATATTGCCTATCAATGGTTATTACGTGTTGAAAGAGAAGGATATTTGCCCGTATAATTATGAAAAAGAATCGTTCGGTTCTTGAAACGAGCATATTCTATGTTATAATGTAAGGGTTGCAAAAGGCAGAAATCTGCCTGTTTGTAAGAGAAGAGAAGTGTAAATCTCTTACTTAATATGTTTCATATTATTCTCGAACAAAATATACCGTAGTTGTCTTTTAGACAATTAGTAGATTGAAACATTATATCTGAAAGCTTTTGCTAGAGGATTATTTGTACTTTTGTTATTTCAAAAAAGAGATAATGAAGATTTTAATCTATAGAGGTATGTGCATACATTATTATAGTTGGAGGGAAAGAATAAATGGCTGCAAAATGGGAAAAATTAGAAGGTAACGTAGGCGTTTTAACAATCGAAGTTGATGCTAAAGAAGTAAACAACTCTATCGACGCTGCGTTCAAAAAAGTAGTACAAACAATTAACGTACCAGGTTTCCGTAAAGGGAAAATGCCTCGTCCGTTATTCGAACAACGCTTTGGTATCGAATCTTTATACCAAGATGCTTTAGATATCATCTTACCAAAAGCATACGGTGAAGCGATCGATGAAGCTGGTATCTTCCCAGTTGATCATCCTGAAATCAACATCGAGAAGTTCGAAAAAAATGCTAACCTTATCTTCACTGCAAAAGTTACAGTGAAGCCTGAAGTTAAATTAGGCGAGTACAAAGGTTTAGCAGTAGAAAAAGTTGAAACAACTGTAACTGACGAAGATGTAGAGAATGAATTAAAATCTTTACAAGAGCGTCAAGCTGAACTAGTTGTTAAAGAAGAAGGAACTGTTGAAAACGGTGATACAGCTGTAATCGACTTCGAAGGTTTCGTTGATGGCGAAGCATTTGAAGGCGGAAAAGGCGAAAACTATTCTCTTGCAATCGGTTCTGGTACTTTCATCCCTGGTTTCGAAGAGCAAGTAATTGGTCTTAAATCTGGTGATTCTAAAGAAGTTGAAGTATCATTCCCAGAAGAGTACCACGCTGCTGAATTAGCTGGTAAACCAGCTACATTCAAAGTAACAATTCACGAAATCAAAACAAAAGAACTTCCTGAGTTAAACGACGAGTTCGCTAAAGAAGCTGACGAAGAAGTTGCAACTCTTGATGAATTAAAAACAAAACTTCGTACAAACTTAGAAGAAGGCAAAAAGCACGAAGCTGAGCACAAAGTACGTGACGAAGTAGTAGAATTAGCTGCTGCTAACGCTGAAATCGAGATTCCAGAAGCTATGATCGACACTGAGTTAGATCGTATGGTTCGTGAATTCGAGCAACGTTTAAGCCAACAAGGTATGAACCTTGAGCTTTACTACCAATTCACAGGTACTGACGCTGACAAGTTAAAAGAGCAAATGAAAGAAGACGCTCAAAAACGCGTAAGAATCAATCTTGTTCTTGAAGCTATCATTGAAGCTGAAAACATCGAAGTTACTGAAGAAGAAGTAACTGCAGAAGTTGAAAAAATGGCTGAAATGTACGGTATGCCAGTAGACGCTATCAAGCAAGCTCTTGGAAGCGTAGACGCTTTATCTGAAGACCTTAAAGTGCGTAAAGCTGTAGACTTCTTAGTAGACAACGCTGCATAATAAAATAACAAGGCGCGATTTTAATCGTGCCTTGTTTTATAAATATAGAAATATTTATAAAACTTTTCGATGAAGAAGGAAAACTTCCTTTACAAGTCGAATATACATATTTCAAAAGTTTTAAAAATTTTTTATTTGTACATAACTAGTCATATTATTTGTATTTCTCGCCACGTAGTGACATAATATGTATTTACATACGATACATTTATCGTGTACATACGAAGGCAAGAGGTTAGCACTTTGTAAGGGGTGTGAAAATATGTTTAAATTTAATGATGAAAAAGGTCAATTAAAATGTTCTTTCTGTGGTAAAACACAAACGCAGGTTCGAAAGTTAGTTGCAGGTCCAGGTGTTTACATTTGTGACGAGTGTATCGAACTTTGTACTGAAATTGTACAAGAGGAGCTTGCGAAGGACGAAGAAGTAGAATTCAAAGATGTACCGAAACCGGTAGAAATTCGTGAAATCTTAGATGAGTATGTCATCGGACAAGATAACGCGAAAAAAGCACTAGCGGTAGCGGTATATAACCATTACAAACGCATTAATTCTAACAGTAAAATTGATGATGTAGAATTAGCGAAGAGTAATATTTCACTTATTGGGCCAACTGGTAGTGGTAAAACATTATTGGCACAAACATTAGCGCGTATTTTAAATGTTCCATTTGCAATCGCGGACGCAACATCTTTAACAGAAGCTGGATATGTAGGGGAAGATGTAGAAAACATCTTACTAAAATTAATCCAAGCAGCTGATTATGATGTAGAGAAAGCGGAAAAAGGAATCATTTATATTGATGAGATTGATAAAGTGGCACGTAAGTCCGAAAATCCATCAATTACACGTGATGTATCTGGTGAAGGTGTACAGCAGGCACTTCTGAAAATTTTAGAAGGTACTGTAGCGAGCGTTCCACCTCAAGGTGGTCGTAAGCATCCGCATCAAGAGTTCATTCAAATTGATACAACGAACATCCTATTCATTTGTGGTGGAGCGTTTGATGGCATTGAGCCAATTATTAAACGTCGCCTTGGTGAGAAAGTAATTGGATTTGGTGCTGAGAAGAAAAATGCTGATGTAAATGAGAAGCATGTTTTATCTCACGTTTTACCAGAGGATCTTTTAAGATTCGGTTTAATTCCGGAGTTTATCGGTCGTCTTCCAGTTATTGCGAACCTAGAGCCGCTTGATGAAGATGCTCTTGTAGATATTTTAACGAAACCGAAAAATGCACTTGTTAAGCAATTCCAAAAATTATTGGAGCTTGACGATGTTGAGTTAGAGTTTGAAGAAGGTGCACTAGTTGAGATTGCGAAAAAAGCAATTGAACGTAAAACAGGTGCTCGTGGACTTCGTTCTATTATTGAAGGCTTAATGCTTGATGTAATGTTCGAACTTCCATCTCGCAAAGATATCGAGAAGTGTATTCTGACGAAAGAAACAGTAGCTGATAATGAACCGCCGAAATTGGTGTTACAAGACGGTACTGTACTTGATACAAAAACATCTGCATAGTGCGAAGAAGAAACAGCAATTTTTATAATTGCTGTTTTTCTTTATGTTTAGCTATGTTCCTCCGCGGAAATACTAAATGATAAAACATTGCGGGAGGAAATAAATTATGAGCTGGACAAATATATTTTTACTTGTTCAACTTGTTTTTGGTGTAATTGTCGGATTGTATTTTTGGCATTTACTTCGAAATCAGCGAACACAAAAAGTTTCAATTGATCGAGAATCGAAAAAAGAATTAGAACAGCTTCGTAAAATGCGTGAGATTTCTTTAACAGAGCCGCTTGCGGAGAAGGTACGTCCTACATCCTTTTTAGATATTGTAGGGCAAGAGGACGGGATTAAGTCGTTGAAAGCGGCTCTTTGTGGTCCGAATCCGCAACATGTAATTATATATGGTCCGCCAGGTGTCGGGAAGACAGCGGCAGCACGCCTTGTATTGGAAGAAGCGAAACGCAATCCGAAATCTCCATTTCGTACGAATGCAACATTTATCGAACTTGATGCGACGACAGCAAGATTTGATGAACGTGGTATTGCAGACCCATTAATTGGTTCAGTCCATGATCCGATTTATCAAGGGGCAGGTGCAATGGGGCAAGCGGGTATCCCACAGCCGAAAAAAGGGGCTGTAACAGATGCGCATGGTGGTATTTTGTTCATTGATGAGATTGGTGAATTACATCCAATTCAAATGAACAAAATGTTAAAGGTGTTAGAAGATCGGAAAGTATTTTTGGAAAGTGCGTACTATAGTGAAGAAAATTCGATGATTCCAACGTATATACATGATATTTTTCAAAAAGGTTTGCCAGCCGATTTTCGCTTAGTTGGGGCGACGACACGTTCGCCAGAGGAGATTCCTCCTGCTATTCGGTCACGCTGTTTAGAAGTGTTTTTCCGTGAGTTAGATACAGAAGAGATTCAAAAAGTAGCGAAGAATGCAGCTGATAAAGTGGAAATGCAAATAGGTAAAAATGGTGTTGAAATGATCGGGATGTATGCAAGAAATGGACGAGAAGCAATTAACCTTGTACAAATTTCTGCTGGTATGGCAATAAATGAAGAACGTTCTTTCATTAAAGATGAAGATATAGAGTGGGTTGTTCACTCTAGTCAACTTACACCGAAATATGAAAAACGTATTTATCCTATTCCGAGAATCGGTCTTGTAAATGGACTTGCTGTATACGGACCAAATACAGGCGCGTTATTAGAAATTGAAGTAACAGCAATCAAGGCGAAAGATAAAGGGTCGGTAAATGTTACCGGGATTGTGGAAGAGGAAAGTATTGGTAGTCAAACGAAATCCATTCGCCGTAAAAGTATGGCGAAAGGTTCTGTAGATAATGTATTAACAGTACTTCGTTCTCTAGATGTGTTGCCAGAAGGGTACGATATACATATTAATTTTCCAGGTGGTATCCCAATTGATGGGCCTTCGGCAGGTATTGCTATGGCAACAGGTGTATATTCAGCAGTGCATCGTACGTATGTGAGTAATGAAGTAGCGATGACCGGTGAGATAAGTATACACGGGGAAGTGAAACCTATTGGTGGTGTGTACGCAAAAATAAAAGCTGCGAAAAAAGCAGGTGCTAAGAAAGTCATCATTCCTGCTGAAAACATGCAACCGTTTTTGTATACAATAAAAGGAATTGAAATCATTCCTGTTCGTAAGTTAAAAGAAGTATTTGAGCTAACATTTATGCAGGAAAATATGCATCGAGACCTTGATATACATACTACTGTAGACGAAACAGATGCACAATCAATGTGAGAATGAACGATAATAAAATTTGCCAGACTTCGTTTAAGTTTGTATGCTTAAGCGGAGTCTTTTTCCTTTTTAAAAGGGAGAAAAAACGAGGGATTTACAATTGCGGAAAATCTCTGCAATTGCATCTAGATGTATTGTAATATAAAATAGTTGAACAGGAGTTTAATTTATTATGGAGGTGCTATGTCTAGTATGAATACGAATGAAAGAATCGTACCCCTCCTACCATTAAGAGGCGTTCTCGTATATCCAACGATGGTTCTGCATCTTGATGTAGGACGTGATAAATCGATACAAGCACTAGAGCAGGCGGCAATGGATGAAAATATCATCTTTTTAGCGATGCAAAAAGAAATGAATATCGATGATCCGAAAGAAGATGACATATATAGTGTAGGTACAGTGGCGAAAGTGAAGCAAATGTTAAAATTGCCGAACGGTACGCTTCGTGTCCTTGTAGAGGGTTTACATAGAGCTGAAGTAGTAGAGTTTATCGAAGAAGAGAATGTAGTGCAGGTTTCTATCAAAACGGTAACTGAAGAAGTGGAAGATGATCTAGAAGAGAAAGCTCTTATGCGTACATTACTGGAGCATTTCGAACAATATATTAAAGTTTCGAAAAAAGTTTCAAATGAAACATTTGCAACGGTAGCTGATGTGGAAGAGCCAGGAAGATTAGCTGATTTAATTGCTTCTCACTTGCCGATTAAAACGAAGCAGAAACAAGAAATCTTAGAGATTGTATCTGTGAAGGAACGATTACATACACTTATTTCAATTATTCAAGATGAACAAGAGTTACTTAGTTTAGAAAAGAAAATTGGACAAAAAGTGAAACGTTCAATGGAGCGCACGCAAAAAGAATATTTCTTACGTGAGCAAATGAAGGCGATTCAAACTGAACTTGGTGATAAAGAAGGTAAGGGCGGGGAAGTTGAAGAACTTCGTGAGAAAATTGAACAATCAGGAATGCCTGAAGAAACAATGAAGGCTGCACTGAAAGAATTAGACCGTTATGAAAAGTTACCAGCAAGTTCTGCGGAGAGCGGTGTTATTCGTAATTATATGGATTGGTTATTAGCACTTCCGTGGACAGAAGCGACAGAAGATATGATTGATCTTGCTCATTCTGAAGAGATTTTGAACAAAGATCATTACGGGCTTGAGAAGGTAAAAGAGCGCGTACTTGAATATTTAGCTGTGCAGAAGTTAACGAATTCATTAAAAGGACCTATCCTTTGCTTAGTAGGACCTCCTGGGGTCGGGAAAACATCGTTAGCGCGTTCGATTGCAACATCATTAAATCGTAATTTTGTCCGTGTATCCCTTGGTGGTGTACGTGATGAATCTGAAATCCGTGGTCACCGTCGTACGTATGTTGGAGCGATGCCAGGACGCATTATTCAAGGTATGAAAAAGGCGAAAACAGTTAATCCAGTCTTTTTATTAGATGAGATTGATAAAATGTCTAACGACTTCCGTGGAGATCCATCAGCGGCATTACTTGAAGTGTTAGACCCAGAACAAAACCATAACTTCAGTGATCATTACATTGAAGAACCGTATGATCTATCGAAAGTTATGTTTGTAGCAACTGCGAATACACTTTCAAGTGTTCCAGGTCCGTTGCTTGACCGTATGGAAATTATTTCAATTGCTGGCTATACAGAACTTGAAAAAGTTCACATTGCCCGTGAACATTTATTGCCGAAACAATTAAAAGAGCATGGCTTACGAAAAGGTAATTTACAAGTACGTGATGAAGCGCTTCTTGAAATTATTCGTTATTATACACGTGAGGCCGGTGTTCGTACGCTAGAGCGTCAAATTGCAAAAGTTTGTCGTAAAGCAGCAAAAATTATCGTTACAGCAGAACGTAAGCGTATTGTAGTAACAGAGAAAAACATTGTTGATTTACTTGGTAAGCACATATTCCGTTATGGGCAAGCTGAAAAAACAGACCAAGTTGGTATGGCAACAGGGTTAGCGTATACAGCAGCAGGCGGTGATACACTTGCGATTGAAGTGTCTGTAGCGCCAGGTAAAGGGAAATTAATTTTAACAGGGAAACTTGGGGATGTTATGAAAGAATCCGCACAAGCAGCGTTTAGCTATATTCGTTCTCGTGCAGAAGAACTTCAGATTGATCCGAATTTCCATGAGAAAAATGATATTCATATTCATGTTCCAGAAGGAGCAGTTCCAAAAGATGGACCGTCAGCAGGTATTACGATGGCAACGGCACTTATTTCTGCACTAACAGGTATTCCTGTAAGTAAAGAAGTGGGGATGACAGGTGAAATTACACTTCGTGGTCGTGTATTACCAATTGGTGGTTTAAAAGAAAAAACATTAAGTGCTCACCGCGCAGGCTTAACAAAAATTATTTTGCCAGCAGAAAACGAGAAAGATTTAGATGATATTCCAGAAAGCGTAAAAGAAAACCTTACGTTTGTGCTTGCATCTCATTTAGATGAAGTATTGGAGCACGCATTAGTAGGAGTGAAACAATGAAAGTAACAAAAGCAGATATTGTAATTAGTGCTGTTAAACCAGAACAATATCCAGACAGTGATTTACCAGAAATTGCATTAGCAGGTCGTTCAAATGTCGGGAAGTCTTCCTTTATTAATAAAATTTTAAATCGTAAAAAGTTAGTACGTATTTCTTCTAAACCAGGGAAAACGCAAACGTTGAACTTTTTCTTGATCAATGAGATGATGCATTTTGTTGACGTTCCAGGTTATGGATATGCGAAAGTATCTAAAACAGAGCGCGCAGCATGGGGCAAAATGATTGAGACTTACTTTACAACACGTGAGCAATTAGACGCAGCTGTATTAGTAGTTGATTTACGTCACCAACCAACAAATGATGACGTGATGATGTATGATTTCTTAAAGCATTATGAAATCCCAACAATTATTATTGCGACGAAAGCTGATAAAATTCCGAAAGGGAAATGGCAAAAGCATTTAAAAGTTGTAAAAGAAACGCTTGCTGTTGAAATTGGCGATGAAATCGTTCTATTCTCTTCTGAAACAGGACTTGGAAAAGAAGAAGCGTGGAAGGCAATTCATAGAATGACAAAAACAAAAAACGCGTGACGAATGTCGCGCGTTTTTTTTATTTACTAAATTTTTTTATCGTACGTTTAATGTAACCTCAATATTACCTCTTGTTGCTTTCGAATAAGGACATACACCGTGAGCGGCTTCTACAAGTTCTTGTGCTTCGTCATGAGAGACGCCAGCAACATGTACATCAAGTACAGCAGATAGGCCGAAACCACCATCTGTATCTTTTCCGATAGAAACGTGAGCAGTTACTTCTGTACTTTCTACTTTCACACGTTTTGTACGAATGACAAGTTGTAATGCACTATCAAAACAAGCGGCATAACCAGCAGCAAATAGTTGTTCTGGATTCGTTGCCTCTCCGCCTGCACCACCTAGTGCTTTCGGCATTTTTACATCAAGATTTAATATGCCATCATCTGAAATTACTTTTCCGTTTCTTCCACCTGTAGCAGTTACTGAAGCAGTATATAATTTATCCATGTTTATTCCCCTTTTCTATCATTAATTGTTTTCATTGTTTCAATTAGTTTATTTAATTGAATTAATAAAGAACGATATTCTTGTTCTGTAATTCCTAAATTTGTTGTCATTGTTGTCGGCAATGAACAAGCCTTTTCTTTTAAGTCTTTACCTTGTTCTGTTAATTTAATACAAACTTTGCGCTCATCTTCTTTGGAACGAACGCGTTTTACAAGTTTTAATGATTCCATTCGTTTTAACATAGGTGTTAACGTACCGGAATCTAAAAATAGACGTTCTCCAATTTCTTTTACTGTTAGTCCATCTTGCTCCCATAGTACGAGTAAAGTAATGTACTGGGGATACGTAATACCCATATCTTCTAAATATGGTCGATAAAAGCGGGTAACTTCTTTAGAACAGGCGTAAATAGAAAAACAAAGTTGGTTATCTAGATGTAAAGAATTCTCTGTCATACATAACTCCTTTCTAGTTAAGTTGTGCACAATTTAATTTTATAAAATCAATATAACGAAAAAGAAATACAATGTCAAATACATTGTATTGAGAAAGTTTGTGCTACAATTTGGAACAATCATACATATTTTTCTTCATGATGAAAGAAGATAGGAAAGATGATGTTATAATTCATATGGAATAGTTTCCATCACTTGATTATGAGGGCTTTTTTTGGTAACGTACAAATAGAGTTATTAATTTATAATCATTATAAAGTAGAAAGTCTTTATTAGTTTTACTGAATCTCCTTTATTACATACGGAGAATAAATAAAAAATAATCGGTTGTTCACACGATTGTCAGATTCATAAGAGGAAAGTTGTATTATGATAGTAGATAAAGTGATAAAACGGGTGAAGGGGGACATGCTGCGTGCATATTCTTGTTGTTAGTGTAAATTATCGAACAGCCCCTGTAGAATTTCGTGAGAAACTCACATTTCAGGCAGCAGAGCTAGAGCAAGCAATGACTACATTACAAAATCAAAAGAGCGTGTTAGAGAATGTCATTGTATCAACTTGTAATCGCACTGAGATTTACGCTGTTGTCGATCAATTACACACGGGACGGTATTATATTAAGAAGTTTTTAGCTGATTGGTTTCAGCTTGAAATAGAAGAAGTCGCACCATATTTAATTATTTTTGAACAAGACGGTGCAATAGATCATTTATTCCGCGTGACGTGCGGTTTAGATTCTATGGTAGTTGGAGAAACACAGATTTTAGGCCAAATAAAAGATAGCTTTTTAGAAGCGCAACAAGTAAAAGCGACAGGCACAATTTTTAATGAGTTGTTTAAGCAGGTGGTTACGTTAGCGAAACGTGCGCACTCAGAAACGACGATTGGTGAAAGTGCGATGTCTGTTAGCTATGCTGCTGTTGAGCTCGGAAAGAAAATATTTGGTGAGTTAACAGATTGTCATGTGCTTATTCTTGGTGCTGGTAAGATGGGTGAGCTGGCACTGCAAAACTTATATGGAAGCGGTGCTCGAAAAGTAACCGTCATGAATAGGACGTTTACGAAAGCGGAAGTAATGGCTGAGAAATATATGGGACATGCAAAGCCTTTAAGTGAATTGCAATGTGCATTATTAGAAGCAGATATTTTAATTAGTTCAACTGGTGCATCTGAATATGTCATTACGAAAGAGATGATGACAAAGGTAGAGAAAATGCGCTCTGGTCGTCCGTTATTTATGGTGGATATTGCAGTGCCACGTGATATTGATCCAGCGATTGATGAACTAGAAGGTTCTTTCTTATATGACATTGATGATTTGCAAGGAGTAGTGGAAGCAAATCGTGCTGAGCGTTTGAAAGAAGCAGAGAAAATTCAATTTATGATTGAAGAGGAAATTGTTTTATTTAAAACGTGGTTAAGTACACTTGGTGTTGTTCCGTTAATAGCAGCTCTTCGTGATAAGGCACTTGCTATCCAAAGTGAAACGATGGAAAGCTTGGAACGAAAAATACCGAATCTTAGTGACCGTGAGAGAAAAGTAATTAGTAAGCATACGAAAAGTATTATTAATCAATTATTAAAAGACCCAATTTTAGTAGCGAAAGAAATTGCTGCTGAAGAGGGAGCAGACGAAAAATTAGCGTTATTTGCAAAGATTTTCGACTTAGAAATGGAAGATGTAGAGAGTTGTGCGGAAGAAGTAGAACATAAAAGAGCGTGGACACCATCCGTTCCATCTTTATAATTTGGAAGGATGATCGGATGAGTTTTTTAAATAACAGTATTATTTATCATATTGCAATTATTTTATATGCTTGTAGCATTAGTTTATATTTTATAGATTATTTCCAAAGTAACCGAAAGGCGAACCGATTTGCTTTTTGGTTACTTTCGATTGTATGGGTTCTGCAGTCTATCTTTATGTTACTTAGGGCTACAGATTCAGAAACGAACCCTATATTAACTTTATTATCAGGGATTTATTTTTATGTTTGGCTATTGATTACGATGTCGTTAGTCATTAATCGATTTATGAGAATTGACTTTCTAGTCTTTTTTACAAATGTTGTCGCATTTGGCGTAAGCGCTTTTTCTATTTTTACACCGCTCGGAAAGATGTCGCCGGTACTGGCAGAGCAATTAGTTTCAGAACTTGTATATGTACATGTCGGTATGGCTATTATTTCTTATGCAACTTTCACTGTATCGTTCATTTTTTCTATTATGTATTTATTGCAATATCGCCTATTAAAAAAGAAAAAATGGAATGCGAGATTAAGAAGGTTAGGGAATTTACCGAAGCTAGAATCGATGTCTTACGGATTAAATTTATTTTCTGTTCCATTTTTCTTATTAGCTATTTTATTAGGATGCATATGGGGATATACGAAATTGGATAATTTCCATTGGTATGATACGAAAGTGATTGGGTCTTTTGTCGTTCTATTTGTATATTGTGCTGGCCTATATTTACGAGTGGCAGATGTGTTGCAAGGGAAGAAAATCGTGCAGTGGAACATCGGAGCATTTCTCGTAATGCTAATCAATATTTTTCTATTAAGCAGTTTATCCAACTTCCACTTTTGGTATTTATAATGAGGAGAGAGAATTATGCGCAAAATTATTGTAGGGTCACGAAAGAGTAAATTAGCATTAACGCAAACAAACTGGTTTATTGATCAGTTAAAAGCACTAGGTTTACCATATGAATTTGAAGTGAAAGAAATCGTCACAAAAGGTGATGTTATTTTAGATGTTACTCTTTCAAAAGTAGGCGGAAAAGGCTTGTTTGTTAAAGAGATTGAACATGCGTTACTTACGAAAGAAATTGATATGGCTGTACATAGTATGAAAGATATGCCGGCCGTACTTCCAGAAGGATTAATGATTGGTTGTACACCGAAGCGTGTTGACCCTCGTGATGCTTTTATCTCAAAAAGCGGAGCAGCGTTTAAAGAGTTAGCAGAAGGCGCTATTTTAGGTACGAGTAGTTTAAGACGCAGTGCACAATTATTAGCTGCGAGACCAGATTTACAAGTGAAGTGGATTCGAGGAAATATCGATACACGTTTACGTAAATTACAAGAAGAGGATTACGATGCAATCATTTTAGCAACAGCTGGATTACAAAGAATGGGCTGGGATAATGAAGTTATTACAGAACATTTAGATGAGACGTTATGTGTACCTGCTGTAGGACAAGGTGCATTAGCGATTGAATGCCGTGAGGATGATAAGGATTTACTACAGTTGTTAGCGCATATGAATGATGCAGTAACAGAAAGAACAGTGGCGGCAGAACGAGTATTTCTTCATAAACTTGAAGGTGGCTGCCAAGTTCCGATCGCTGGATATGCAACTCTTACAGAAAATGATGCAATCGAATTAACAGCTCTTGTCGGTTCTATGGACGGTTCTATTTTATTGAAAGAGATAGTAGTAGGAACTAATCCAGAGGAAGTAGGATTAGAGGCTGCGGACCGTTTAATTAAACAAGGCGCCAAAGAACTCATTCTTGCTGCAAATAAGGGGCAACAATAAATATGAACGCTCTCGCTGGCAAAACGGTATTAATTACACGTGCCCAGCATCAAGCGAAACAAATGAGTGTAGCGGTGAAAGAAAAGAGCGGAATTCCATTGGAAATTCCGCTTTTGCGTATGGAAGGTATGTCTCATAGGCAAATTCAACATATAGCAGGGCACCTGCATTCGTATGACTGGGTTATTTTTACGAGTAAAAATGGAGTAGCTTTTTTTCTAGATAGTTTGAGAAAGAAGCTACCCGCAAAGACTAAAATTGCTGCAGTAGGCGTGAAAACAAGGTTAGAGTTAGAAAAGCGGGGCTATCAAGTGGACTTCGTTCCAACTGCATTTGTTGCAGAAGTATTTGCAGAAGAGTTTGTAAAAAGACTAAGTGGAAACGAGTGCATTTTATTTCCGAAAGGGAATTTAGCAAGAGATGTAATTCCAGTTGCACTTCGCGAAATTGGTGTTTCTCTAGATGAGCTAATCGTATATGGTACGAAAGAGAATGTAGGGAAAAGGCAAGAGCTTATAGTAGCGTTAGAAGTAGGGAAAGTAGACATTATTACATTTACAAGCCCTTCAACTGTTACTAGTTTTGTTCGTTTACTTGAGGGTACAAACTGGAGAGAATGGACAAAAAACTGTACAATTGCTTGTATAGGGCCTATTACGGAAAAAGAGGCGATCCTTTATTTTCCACATGTTATTATGCCGAAAGAGTACACTGTAGAAGCATTACTACAATGCATTTGTGAATCTATAAAATAAAAGAATGGGGATAGAAATCTATGAACTCTTTACAATTTAATCGTCATCGTCGCTTAAGACAAAGCGGTAATATGCGTGCGCTTGTGCGTGAAACGTTTTTACATACGGAAGATTTTATTTACCCTATTTTTGTATTAGAAGGAGAAAATGTTCGTAATGAAGTGCCTTCTATGCCAGGCGTATATCAAATATCTTTAGATTTATTGCAAGCTGAAATGCAAGAGGTTGTTGATTTAGGTATTCGTTCTGTTATTGTATTTGGTTTACCTGCTGAAAAAGATGAAGTTGGATCATCAGCATATTGTGATCATGGAATTGTGCAACGTGCAATTAAGCAAATTAAAGGTGAATTCCCTGAGCTAGTAGTAGTTGCAGATACATGTTTATGTCAATTCACAAGCCATGGTCATTGCGGTGTAATTGAAGATGGTATTATTTTAAATGACGAGTCTCTTGCAGTTCTTGCGAAAACAGCTGTAAGCCAAGCGAAAGCAGGAGCGGACATTATTGCGCCATCAAACATGATGGACGGATTCGTAACAGCAATTCGCCATGCATTAGATGAAAATGGTTTTGGACACGTACCAGTAATGTCGTACGCTGTGAAATATTCATCAGCATTTTACGGACCATTCCGTGATGCGGCGCACGGTGCTCCGCAATTTGGTGATCGTAAAACATATCAAATGGATCCAGCGAACCGTATGGAAGCATTCCGTGAAGCAGAATCAGATGTAATGGAAGGGGCAGATTTCTTAATTGTAAAGCCAGCTCTTTCTTACTTAGATATCGTTCGTGATGTGAAAAATAACTTTAATTTACCAGTCGTTGCTTATAACGTAAGTGGTGAATATTCGATGATTAAAGCAGCAGCGCAAAATGGTTGGATTAATGAAAAAGAAGTTGTACTTGAAAAATTAATTAGCATGAAACGTGCAGGAGCAGATTTAATTATTACGTATCATGCAAAAGATGCAGCAAGATGGTTACAAGAAGGAGGCGCTAAATAATGAAAAAGTTTGATAAGTCGATTGCGGCGTTTGAAGAGGCGCAAGATTTAATGCCTGGTGGCGTAAATAGCCCCGTTCGTGCTTTTAAGTCTGTTGGTATGAATCCGTTGTTTATGGAGAGCGGAAAAGGCTCTAAAGTATATGATATCGATGGAAATGAATACATCGATTACGTATTATCATGGGGTCCTTTAATTCATGGTCATGCGAATGATCGTGTTGTTGAAGCTTTAAAATCTGTTGCTGAAAGAGGAACAAGCTTCGGTGCCCCAACGGAAATTGAGAATAAATTAGCGAAACTTGTTATTGAGCGCGTACCATCAATTGAGATTGTACGTATGGTTAACTCTGGAACAGAAGCGACAATGAGTGCGCTACGTTTAGCTCGTGGTTATACAGGACGTAATAAAATTTTGAAATTCATCGGTTGTTACCACGGTCATGGTGATTCGTTATTAATTAAAGCCGGTTCTGGTGTGGCGACGCTAGGTTTACCAGATAGCCCAGGTGTACCAGAAGGTGTAGCGAAAAATACGATTACCGTAGCGTATAACGATTTAGAAAGTGTGAAATACGCTTTCGAACAATTTGGTGATGATATTGCTTGTATAATTGTAGAACCAGTAGCAGGAAATATGGGGGTTGTTCCTCCGCAACCAGGATTTTTAGAAGGTCTTCGTGAAGTAACAGAGCAAAATGGTGCATTGCTTATTTTTGATGAAGTCATGACAGGATTCCGAGTTGCTTATAATTGCGGACAAGGTTATTACGGTGTAACACCTGATTTAACTTGTTTAGGTAAAGTAATCGGTGGTGGCTTACCAGTAGGAGCATACGGTGGTAAAGCAGAAATTATGCGCCAAGTTGCACCGAGCGGACCGATTTACCAAGCAGGTACTTTATCAGGTAACCCACTTGCAATGGCAGCAGGTTATGAAACGTTAGTACAGTTAACGCCAGAATCATATGTAGAATTTGAGCGTAAAGCTGAAATGTTAGAAGCTGGTTTACGTAAAGCGGCTGAAAAACATGGCATTCCGCATCATATTAACCGTGCGGGTTCTATGATTGGTATCTTCTTTACAGATGAACAAGTTATTAATTACGATGCAGCAAAATCTTCAAACTTAGAATTCTTTGCGGCTTACTATCGTGAAATGGTAGAACAAGGTGTATTCTTGCCACCATCTCAATTCGAAGGTCTATTCTTATCGACAGCACATAGTGATGCAGATATTGAAGCGACGATTGCAGCAGCTGAAATTGCAATGTCAAAATTAAAAGCTTAATTGTTGAAAGAAAATCGCTCTCCATAAGGGGAGCGATTTTTTTTATTCATAAAGTCAGCTTTCCATACATAAATCTGTAATGACATATAGTTTGGGAGGGGGAAAAGAAGTGGCAACAGATCATTCATTACGTTTTTCATTAAAAGAATCTGTTTGGTTCCAAAAAGGACAGGAAGTCGAAGAACTTTTGTCAATTTCGTTAGATCCAGACGTTGAGATAGAAGAGCTTGATCATGAAGTTATCGTGAGAGGGCAATTAGATTTAACGGGAGAGTATGTTGCGCGGCAAGATGATTCGGCTTATTCATTAAGAGATTTATCGCCAGCGAAGTCGATTGATTATGTAGAAACAAGGGAAGATGGGGTTAATGAACTTGTTCATTCCTTTCCGCTTGAAATATCAATTCCGAGAAACCGTGTGAAAGTAATTGAAGAACTATATGTATCTATTGAGGAATTTGATTATGAATTAAAGGAAAATGGTTGCTTACAATTATTAGCGGATATATCTATCACTGGTTTATGTGATGAAGAAAGAATCGAGGATGAAGAGGAAGAAACAGCGTATGCTGAGTTAGAGGCTGATTCCGCACAAGAAGATGAAAATAGACCCGCCATGCACGTAGAAGAACCAGTCTATAAGGAATCAGATGAGTGGGAAGATTACGCATTTGAACCGTTTCAACTAGAGGAAAGAAAAGAGCAGGAAGTAGAGGAAGAGGAAATAGAAGAACATGAATTTGTGGAGCGTGAAGAGGAGAAAGAATCAACGCCACAATTTGAATTGTTCGGAAGAAAAGATTTCAAGAAAGAAAAAGCGAAAAAACAAGAAGAGCAAGAAGAAGAAACGTATTCACAGCGAGATGAAAATGCACTTTATTTAACGAAAATATTTACGAAAGAACCGGAAGAAGAATTTACAAAGTTAAGAATGTATTTCGTGCAAGAAGGGGATACAATCGAATCTGTTGCAGACCGTTATGAAACGTCTGTACAAAACTTATATCGTGTCAATCAAACAGAAGATATATATTTAACTGCGGGACAAATTATTTATATTCCTGTTTCAAGGGCAAAAGCGAAATAAGTGAGTGTTTTCACTCACTTATTTTCCTAAAGGCAATGTTTTGAATAGAAAGGGTTATTCGTATGGATATTGAATTACGAAATCGCTATGAACCCATTGTAAGGCAATATAGATTGGATACACAGCATATGGAAGAGCACGGAAGTGTAACGAAAATTTACACGAATCAAGGTCCGTATGCGCTCAAGAAAATAGAAGACGGGAAGTTAGAGAGGAATAACTTTTTGCACCATATTCAATATTTGAAGGAGAACGGTTTTTCAAATTATGTACCTATATACCATGCGACGGATGGAAATTATATTTTAAGTGACGGGACGTATAATTATTATTTAATGCCTTGGTTAGAACGTGCGGAAGGCAACGGCGAGGATAATGATCAATACCATAAAATGTTTCAAACTCTCGGGACGTTACATCAAAAAACGGTGAAAGAAGAAACGTATACAGAAGAAGATTTAGAAAAACATTATACAAATATATCCGATCGCTGGGAGAATGATGGTGAGATGTTAGAAGAGTTTCTCGTAGAATCTGAAGCGAAGTGGTATATGTCTCCGTTTGAATTGCAATATTGTACGTACTATCATCATGTAATGAGGGCGCGTGAGTTTGCAATGAAGCAATTAACTGAGTGGAACGATGCGATGAAAGAAAAAGAAAAAACACGTATTACTTTTGTACATGGTAACGTATCGCTTAATCATTTCTTATTTGATTATGAACGGAATGGCTATTTTATTAGTTTAGAAAAATCTAAGTTTGCCACACCGGTGCAAGATATAGTAGGGTTTTATTCTCGGTCTTTAAATACGTATCCAATTGCGCGAAGTGATCGGTTTGAATGGTATCAAATGTACCAAAAAAATTTCCCTTTTACGAAAGAAGAGCAACTACTCATGTTTGCATATATGACGTATCCATCGCAATTTATTCGGCAAATCCAGTCTTATAAGAAAAGAAGAGAGAGTCGCAATGAGGAAAATGAACTGCTCGGAGTAAAGAGCTTACAACAATCGCATTGGCTCGTTAGCAATATAGAATATTTCCTTTCGCAATTACAAGCTGCTCAGCAAGGGAGCGGATAAAGTGATGGGGTCTTACTGCCCGCAAATAGCGGGAGAAAGAAGATAAGTAGAGGATGCTACTTATCTTCTTTTTTTGCCCAAAAAGCCGTAGTATTAAATTTATCTTGACGAATAGGGTTTCGTTTTTTACACTATTGTATATAATAATTAACAATCATATAAATGCCTTGAAGGGGAAGAGTATAACAAGAAACGTCTTCAGAGAGGAGAATCATTAGCTGGGAGATTCTCTAGATAGTTATGTTAGAAGGTAGCCCTGGAGCATCTTTTCTGAACGGAATAGTTCTCATTAGGAAAAGACGGATTTGTCCGTTATCAAATTAAGAGTATAAGCAAATTCCTGAATTTGTTTGTAAATAAAGGTGGTACCGCGATGTCCCTCGTCCTTTTTGGATGAGGGGCATTTTTTATTTTAAGGAGGGAAAATAATGTCAAACACGGAAAAGAATTTACCAACTAAATATGATCATATGTCCGTTGAAGAAGGCCTTTATCAATGGTGGCTTGAAGGCAAATATTTCGAAGCAACAGGAGATGAGGAGAAACAACCATACACAATTGTAATTCCACCTCCGAACGTAACTGGTAAGTTACACTTAGGTCATGCTTGGGATACAACTCTTCAAGATATTTTAACTCGTACGAAGCGTATGCAAGGTTACGATGTATTATGGCTTCCAGGAATGGACCATGCGGGTATCGCAACACAAGCGAAAGTAGAAGGGAAACTTCGTGAAGAAGGTATTTCACGTTACGATCTTGGCCGTGAGAAATTCCTTGAAAAAGCTTGGGAATGGAAAGAGGAATACGCGTCTCACATTCGTCAACAATGGGGGAAAGTTGGTTTAGGATTAGACTATTCTCGTGAACGTTTCACATTAGACGAAGGTTTATCTGATGCGGTTAATAAAGTATTCGTTCAATTATACGAAAAAGGCTTAATTTACCGCGGTGAATATATTATCAACTGGGACCCAGCAACACGCACAGCTCTTTCTGATATTGAAGTAATTCATAAAGAAGTTCAAGGTGCATTCTACCATATGAACTATCCGTTAACAGATGGTTCTGGTCATATTCGTCTTGCTACTACTCGTCCAGAAACGATGCTTGGTGATACAGCAGTAGCAGTTCATCCAGAAGACGATCGTTACAAACATTTAATCGGGAAAACAGTTACACTTCCAATCGTAGGCCGTGAGATTCCGATTATTGCTGATGAGTACGTAGAAAAAGATTTCGGAACAGGCGTTGTAAAAATTACACCAGCTCATGACCCGAATGACTTTGAAGTAGGTAACCGTCATGACTTACCACGTATCTTAGTAATGAACGAAGATGGATCAATGAACGAAAAAGCTGGTAAGTATAACGGTATGGATCGTTTCGAATGCCGTAAAGCGTTAGTGAAGGACTTACAAGAAGCGGGCGTATTAGTAGAAATCGAGCCTCATATGCATTCAGTAGGTCATAGTGAGCGTAGTGGTGCAGTTGTTGAGCCTTACTTATCAACACAATGGTTCGTAAAAATGGCTCCACTTGCTGAGAAGGCAGTAGAGCTTCAACAAAAAGAAGAAGAGAAAGTAACGTTCGTACCAGAACGTTTTGAAAACACATACTTACGCTGGATGGAAAACATTCACGACTGGTGTATTTCTCGTCAATTATGGTGGGGACACCGTATTCCAGCTTGGTATCATAAAGAAACTGGTGAAGTATACGTAGGTACAGATGCACCAGCAGATATTGAAAACTGGAATCAAGATAACGACGTACTTGATACATGGTTCAGTTCAGCGTTATGGCCGTTCTCAACACTTGGTTGGCCTAATGAAGATGCAGCAGACTTTAAACGTTATTATTCAACAGATGCATTAGTAACGGGGTATGACATCATCTTCTTCTGGGTATCTCGTATGATTTTCCAAGGTTTAGAGTTTACAGGCGAGCGTCCATTTAAAGATGTATTAATTCACGGTTTAGTTCGTGATGAGCAAGGACGTAAAATGAGTAAATCTCTTGGTAACGGTATTGATCCAATGGATGTTATCGAGAAGTACGGTGCAGATGCAATGCGCTATTTCTTATCAACAGGAAGCGCACCAGGTCAAGATTTACGTTTCAGTATGGAAAAAGTAGAGTCTACTTGGAACTTCATTAATAAAATTTGGAACGCATCACGTTTCGTATTAATGAACATGGATGATATGAAGTATGAAGAAATCGATTTAACTGGTGAAAAATCAGTTGCGGATAAGTGGATTTTAACTCGCTTAAACGAAACAATCGAAAGCGTAACGCGTAACATGGATAAATATGAGTTCGGTGAAGCTGGTCGTTCATTATACAACTTCATTTGGGACGATTTCTGTGACTGGTACATTGAAATGGCGAAACTTCCACTATACGGTGAAGATGAAGCAGCTAAGAAAACAACTCGTTCTATTTTAGCTTACGTATTAGACCAAACAATGCGTCTATTACACCCATTCATGCCATTCGTAACAGAGAAGATTTGGCAACATTTACCGCATGAAGGCGAATCTATTACAGTAGCAGCATGGCCAACAGTTCGTGAAGATTTGCAAGATACAGAAGCTGCGGCAGAAATGCACCTTCTAGTTGATATCATTCGCTCTGTTCGTAACATCCGTGCAGAAGTTAATACGCCAATGAGCAAAAAAGTTCAAATGCAAATTAAAGCAAAAGATGAGGCTGTACTTGCTCAACTTACGAAAAACAGCTCTTACATTGAGCGTTTCTGTAACCCAAGCGAATTAATAATTCAAACGGATTTACAAGCACCAGAAAAAGCAATGACTGCAATCGTATCAGGTGCAGAGTTATTCTTACCGTTAGCTGATCTTATCAATCTTGATGAAGAGAGAGCACGTCTTGAGAAAGAATTTGAGAAGTTCGACAAAGAAGTAGAACGTGTACAGAAGAAACTTTCAAACCAAGGTTTCGTAGCGAAAGCTCCTGCAGCAGTTATTGACGGAGAGCGTGCGAAAGAGCAAGACTACCTAGAAAAACGTGAAGCAGTTCGCCAACGTCTGGCAGATCTTGAAAAGTAAAATATTTTTTAGAGGCTCACTATATTGGTGAGTCTCTTTTCTTTGCGTATAATAGGAGTATGAAGGTTGTCTTTTGAAAGGGGAAGCATACGTGATACATACATACGAAGAAGCGATAGGGTGGATTCATAGCCGATTGAAGTTTGGTATTAAACCGGGATTAGAAAGAATGAAATGGATGCTAGAAGAGCTCGGAAATCCAGAGCGTCACATAAAATGTGTTCATCTTGCTGGTACAAATGGAAAAGGTTCAACGTTAACATATATGCGCTACATGTTAGAAGATGCAAAATATAAGGTAGGAACATTTACCTCTCCATATATTGAAACATTTAACGAACGTATTAGTGTGAACGGGACACCAATTGCAGATGAAGAGATTACTGAACTTGTAAAGATGGTAAAGCCAGTCGTTGAAAAACTAGATGGGACGGATTTAGGGGAAGCGACTGAGTTTGAAATTATTACTGTTATGGCAATTTGTTATTTCGGTAAAGTTAATTTCTGTGATGTTGTTTTATTTGAAACAGGGCTTGGAGGACGCTTTGATTCTACGAATGTTATTCATCCTGTTCTCACGATTATTACAAATATCGGCCACGATCATATGCATATTTTAGGGAATACACTAGGAGAAATTGCATATGAAAAGGCGGGGATTATTAAGTCTGGTGTTCCGGTTATTACTGGTGTACAAGATGAGGAAGCATTGCAAGTCATTCAAAAAGTTGCAAAGGAAAATCATGCAAACTTATACGAGATGGGCAAGCATTTTACAGCGTTACATAAACAGTCTGGCGAAGATGGAGAACGGTTCGATTTCACTTGTCCTTTCGCCACTTTTGAAGATGTGCGAATCTCAATGAAAGGTGTTCACCAAGTAGGAAACGCAGCACTTGCACTTATGGCAGTCATGTATGTCAAAACATACTTATCATTTTTAATTGAGGAAGTAGAAATAAGAACTGGATTACAGGAAGCGTATTGGATTGGTCGATTTGAAAAACTGCAAAGCAATCCAGATATTATTATAGATGGTGCCCATAACCCAGAAGGTATCGAAAGTCTTGTGAAAACAGTAGAATCACATTACAAAGATAAAAATGTAATAGTTTTATTTACTGCCCTAGGTGATAAACAATTGCATAATATGGTAGATCAATTAGAAACCATTGCCGATGAAATTATTTTTACAACATTCGCCTTTGATCGTGCTATTTCTGCTGACAAGCTTGCATCGTATTCAAAGAAAGAGTCAAAACTAGTTTTTGAAAATTGGAAAGAGGCGATTGATACGAAGGTTGAAATGATTGGAGAAAATGATGTTTTTATCATAACAGGTTCTCTTTATTTCATTTCGGAAGTTCGAAAATATATTCGCGAGAAAAACTAGATAGTCTTTGCTATCTAGTTTTTTTGTTCTACAAATGAAGTCAAATGCATACATATAAGATAAATATATAGGGTTATTTGGCGAATTCCTCTGACAAATATCTCGTTTTTTTGTGAAATCAATATGATATGATGCGGACAATGATAAGAGGTGAGGTGTGAGTGTATGGACAAGCAATCACGAACGATCTCAGTGAAAGTGAATGGAACAGAAGCGAAGTATGAGGAGAAGAAGAAAGATGAATTTGAATGGATGGTAGTAGAAAGTGAAAGACCGAAAAACGTTGTTCCGTTTCAAAAAGCGAAATTGGTGTCTAAGGAAAAAAAACGAAAGAAGTGGAGCAATACGTTAATTGCAATCGTTGCCACTGCGATTGTTATTGGTACGGCTTTTGGGATGGGAATGCTACAGTTACTTAAAGGACAAGGTGCGACAGGGGGAAGCGAAGTAACAGCTTCGAAGCAGATGCGAAATGAAGAATCAAAGGTGGGCGGAACGGCAGAACAAACACCGGCACCAAAAGAGGAAAAACAAAAAGCACAGACAGGAACGTCATTAAATCCAATGAAATTATTTTTTGTGCAAGGAGGGATTTATTCTTCCGAAGAAAAGGGACAGGCCGCTCTTGAAGAGTGGAAAGGTAATGGAGGCGTTGCAGCTTTAAAACCGAGCGGTGATAAGTATGCATTAGTTGTTGGTATTGCTAGCGATGAACAAGGCATAAATCAATTAATGACGCAGTATAAAAATGATAATGTCTCCGTATTGAAAAAGAACTGGGATATAACAGATAAAGCGTTACTTAAAGATGATAAAGAAGTTGGGGCATTTTTAACAAAAGTACAGCCATTATATACTCATTTAGCAAAATATGCTTCCAGCGTACAAGCTAGTGGAAAAAGTAATGCGAAAGATATAGGGGCGATTGAAAAAGAGTGGAAAGCGATTGAAAAAGAAGGGAAAAGTATGAAGCAAGAAGAAGCGAAGAAATTGTATATGTATACGTCAGTAGCTGTGCAAACAGTGAAGGACGGAAAAGATGATAAGGAATCTTTGGCGAAACTAAATCAAGTTATTATTGATGGTATGCTTTCGTATGAAAAAATTGTTTCACAAAAGGCGAAATAATAGGATAATGAAATGACGAAGGAAGAAGTGTAGGTGCTTCTTTCTTTTCTTTTGAATTTATAGTAAAGTGCTTTCTCTATGGCAGAAATATAATTGTATGTTAGTAAAGAGGTATTATTTTATATAGAGAAGATAATATTTCTTTCATTTGTGGACAAACTATTCCTTTGATACGATTGTTGTAAATGATTCTGCTTCATGTGAGAAAGGAAGGAGAAAATATGAAAAAAATTATTTTAGCTTCAGGGTCACCTCGCAGGAAGGAATTACTTGAGTTAGCTGGTGTGCCATTTGAAATTATTGTAAGTGAAGTAGAAGAAAAGATTGGTGCGTATTCCTCACCTTCTGATATTGTTATGTCACTTGCTTTGCAAAAAGCATCTGCGGTAGCAGAAACGAATAGTGATCACATTGTGTTAGGTGCAGACACAATTGTTACATATGAGTCGCGTATACTTGGAAAGCCTTCTAATGAGGCTGAGGCGAAAGAAATGTTGCAATTATTATCAGGGAAAACACATGAGGTGTATACGGGTGTTGCAATTATAGCGAAAGACAAAACAGTCACTTTTTACGAGCGTACAGAAGTTACGTTTTGGGAATTAACAAAAGAAGAAATTGACGCATATGTTGCATCGAAAGAGCCTCTTGATAAAGCAGGAAGTTATGGGATTCAAGGTAAAGGGTCTATTTTTGTTCAACATATTCAAGGGGACTACTATAGTGTAGTCGGGTTACCAATTTCCCGTCTTGTTCGGGAATTAAAACAATTCAATATTGATGTAACCCATGCGTAAAATTGCATGGGATTTTCTTTGAGAGAACAAATAAAAGGGGTGGAGAAATGAACGGTATTCGTGATGTTGTCAAAGAAGAACAGCCACGGGAGCGTTTATTGTTAGAAGGAGCTGGAAGTTTATCGAATCGGGAGCTTCTTGCAGTGTTACTCAGAACAGGTTCTAAAGAAGAAACAGTTTTAAAGTTATCAGATAAAATTTTACATCACTTTGACGGTTTACGTATGTTGAAAGATGCAACGTTAGAAGAGCTTGTCAGTATACATGGTGTTGGGATTGCAAAGGCAGCCCAGCTTATAGCTGCTTTTGAACTCGGTAGAAGAATGGTACGTTTAGAATATCAAAATAGATATAGCATTCGAAGCCCAGAAGATTGTGCGAGATATATGATGGAAGAAATGCGCTTCCTGCAGCAGGAGCATTTTGTATGTTTATATTTGAACACAAAAAATCAAGTTATACATAGGCAAACGGTTTTCATTGGAAGTTTAAACACATCAATTGTACATCCAAGAGAAGTTTTTAAAGAAGCGTTCCGCCGCGCGGCAGCCTCTATCATATGTCTTCATAACCACCCTTCAGGAGACCCCACGCCGAGCCGAGAGGATATTGAAGTAACGAAACGCTTAGTAGAATGCGGCCAGATTATAGGAATTGAAGTGCTTGACCATATTATAATAGGCGACCATAAATTCGTGAGTTTAAAGGAAAAAGGTCATATTTAAGACTATGCTTTTTACTTATTTTGTTTTATAATGTGATTTATGAGTTTTTTGTAGAAATTTATCTACAAAAAGGATAAAGATATAAAAAACGTACTGTTTTTATAATATAAATTAAGAAAAAATGAGTCCGTGAAAACAAGAAAGGAAGATAAATAATATGTTTGGATTTGGTGGATTTACTCGCGATCTTGGAATAGATTTAGGAACTGCGAACACGCTTGTATATGTAAAAGGAAAAGGTGTAGTTTTACGTGAACCTTCAGTAGTAGCGTTACAAACTGATACGAAACAAATCGTTGCTGTAGGTAGCGATGCAAAACAAATGATTGGTCGTACACCAGGAAACGTTGTGGCACTTCGCCCGATGAAAGACGGTGTAATTGCTGATTACGAAACGACAGCAACAATGATGAAATATTACATTCAACAAGCTCAAAAATCAAATGGATTTTTCTCACGTAAACCATACGTAATGGTATGTGTACCATCTGGTATTACAGCTGTCGAAAGACGTGCAGTAATTGACGCGACTCGTCAAGCTGGTGCTCGTGATGCTTATCCAATTGAAGAACCATTTGCAGCAGCAATTGGTGCAAACTTACCTGTTTGGGAACCAACTGGTAGCATGGTTGTTGATATCGGTGGCGGTACAACAGAAGTTGCAATTATTTCTTTAGGTGGTATTGTAACAAGTCAATCAGTTCGTGTTGCTGGTGATGATATGGACGATTCAATCATTCAGTACATTAAGAAAAGCTACAACTTAATGATTGGTGAAAGAACAGCTGAAGCATTGAAATTAGAAATCGGTTCTGCAGGCGAGCCAGAAGGTATTGAGCCTATGGAAATTCGTGGTCGTGATTTAGTAAGTGGTTTACCAAAAACAGTACTAATTCAACCAGAAGAAATTGCAGATGCATTAAAAGATACAGTAGATGCAATTGTAGAATCTGTTAAAAATACGTTAGAGAAAACTCCACCTGAATTAGCGGCAGACATCATGGATCGTGGTATTGTATTAACAGGTGGCGGAGCATTACTACGTAACTTAGATAAAGTGATTAGTGAAGAAACAAATATGCCAGTTCTTGTTGCAGAAGATCCATTAGATTGCGTAGCAATTGGAACAGGTAAAGCATTAGACAATATCGATCTTTTCAAAACTGCTGCTCGATAATATTGCAAAATAAAAATCAATGAAATTAAGAGGGTGTGAACGTGCCACAGTTTTTCTTAAACAAAAGATTAATTGTTTTGTTAGTTAGTATTATTCTTCTCGTGGCATTGATTGGAATCTCATTGAAAGAACGGAACAGTTTAACATGGCCAGAGCAGTTTGTTAAAGACACTGTCGGTGTTGTAGAACGTGTATTCCAAAAGCCAGCGAAATACGTAGCTGGATTCTTCGAAAATGTAGAGGATGTAAAGCGCACGTATGAAGAGAATAAAGAATTAAAAGCAAAATTAGATAATTACGGAAAGTTATCAAGTCAAGTAAAACAATTAGAAGATGATAAAAAGAAGTTACAAGAGTTAACGGGGAAAAAAGAGTTGAATAGCGGTTATACTGAAATTCCAGCGACTGTCGTTTCTCGTAATCCAGATAAATGGTACGATTTAATTGGAATTGATAGAGGGGCACAGCAAGGAATTAAAAAGGATATGGCTGTAGTAACTTCACAAGGTTTAGTTGGACGAGTGAAAAGTGTATCCCAGTTTACATCATCAGTAGAATTGCTAAGCTCTATGAGCCGAACAAATCGTGTTTCTGCTATTGTACAAGGTGATGAGAAAATCTTTGGATTGATTGAAGGTTATGACAAAGAAAAGCACTTACTTCTTTTCACAAAGATTGGCTCTGATGCTCAGGTAGCGAAAGATCAATTAGTTGTAACATCTGGACTTGGTGATATTTTCCCGAAAGGTCTTGTAATTGGAACAATCGTTGATGTTCAGCCGGATCCATACGGCTTAACAAAAACAGCTTATGTAAAACCTGCCGCTGATTTGAATGACGTAGAGCATATTACGGTTGCGAAACGTGAAACGCCTTCAGCGCCATTAGAATAGGAGGGGGAGAAGAGATGATGAAGATTTTAAAAAGAGCAGCTCTTCCTCTTTTGCTCCTTTTTGTTTTTCTATTTGAAAATATGTTTGCTACTATTGTTCCAACAGAGGTTTTTTGGAAAAACAGTATAGCAGCACCTCATTTCTTTATAATTGTATTATGTTTTATTACTGTGTACTATAGTCCGGTCCAAGGGATTTACTACGGACTATTATTTGGGTTCTTATTTGATACCGTATACACAGAACTTGTCGGTATATATATTTTTGCGTATCCGATTTTAGCTTATTTAGTTTATAGTGTGATGAAGATACTACAATTGAATTTATTTATTGTTGCTTCTATTGTACTAGCTAGCATTGTAGCACTAGAGTATTATGTGTATGGATTTTTAACTTTGTTAGGACGTACTCATATGTCAGCGTATGTCTTTTTCACAGATCGTCTCCTGTCTACTGTATTGCTAAATGCAATTTTCTTATTGATAGTTTGTTTCCCACTGAGACGATATTTAGTGCGTCTTTCAAAAGCGATGGAAGAAAAAGAAAAAAGGATTTTCTAATTTTATGTCGAATTGAATCGGTGGGGTGAACTTTAGTGGAAGAAAAAAAGCAACAAAATGTAACAATAAAAGGGACAAAAGACGGAATAACGCTTCATTTAGATGATTGTTGTTCATTCTCTGAATTACTGGAGGAATTGGATGAAAAGCTTTCTACACATTACTATGATGGTGATGGGCGCTCGTTAATTGAAGTGCATGTGAAAGTGGGAAATCGTTATTTAACAGAAGTCCAACAAGAAGAGATTCGTACGTTAATTCGTAATAAAAAGAATCTTGTTGTGGATTCAATTGAAAGTGATGTTATAACGAAAGCAGAAGCAATAGCTTGGAAAGAAGAAACAGAAATTGTCCCTATTTCCAAAATTGTTCGCTCTGGACAAGTTTTACATGTAAAAGGAAATTTATTGTTAATTGGAGATGTTAATCCAGGCGGAACGGTTATCGCTGGGGGGAATATTTTTGTCGTAGGATCATTAAGAGGAATTGCGCATGCTGGTTACTATGGGGATTCGGATGCTGTAATCGCTGCATCTGATATGAACCCGATGCAACTTCGAATTAGTGATGTGGCAATGCGGGCTCCGGAAGAGAAAGAAGACGGAGCGGAGGCGGCAGAATGTGCGTATATTAATGAGAACAATCACATTGTTGTCGATCGACTGCAACTTCTCACTCATCTTAGACCTAATTTAACAAAGTTAGAAAGGGGAATTGTATAGCTGTGGGAGAGGCAATAGTAATTACATCTGGAAAAGGCGGAGTAGGTAAAACTACAACGTCTGCGAACATTGGTACAGCCCTGGCGTTATCTGGAAAGAAAGTGTGCTTAATTGACACAGATATCGGTCTTCGAAACTTAGACGTAGTAATGGGGCTGGAAAATCGTATTGTATTTGATCTTGTTGATGTCGTTGAAGGGCGTTGCCGTTTACCTCAGGCGCTTATTAAAGATAAGCGTTTTGATGATCTTTATTTATTACCTGCAGCACAAACGAGTGATAAATCAGCGGTAACACCTGAACAAATGGATGAATTAATACAAGTATTACGTCAAGATTATGATTACATATTAATTGATTGTCCTGCGGGGATTGAGCAGGGATTTAAAAATGCGGTAGCTGGTGCGGATAAAGCAATCGTTGTTACGACGCCAGAAGTATCCTCAATGCGCGATGCGGATCGTATTATCGGGCTTTTAGAAAAAGAGGATATTGAACCACCAAAACTTGTTATTAATCGTGTGCGTAGTCATATGCTTCATGAGCAGGATATGTTAGATGTTGATGAAATCGTACGTACATTGTCAATCGAGCTTCTTGGTGTTGTCGAGGATGATGATGAAGTTATTCGTGCTACAAATACAGGTGAACCTGTAGCGTTGCAACCGAGCGGAAAAGCAGCGTTAGCTTATCGTAATATTGCAAGACGCTTGTTGGGTGAGAATGTACCATTGCAAGCATTTGGACAAGAAAAGGTATCGGTATTTACAAAGATGAAAAACTTCTTTGGAATCCGTTAAAAGCACTTCGCACATATGCGAAGTGCTTTCTTTTTTCTTCACACGAATATCTTCCTTTCCTAGCTCATACATATGTACAAACTGTATACAACTGTTTCTATGTAAATTAGCTTAACGAAAGAAAGGAGACAGTATGAAGAATAGACGTGTAGAAGAAATTAAAAAACGGATTGCGAAAAGGAAGGCAGAGCAAGAAAGGATGGAGGAAGAGCAGTATTTTGCTGGAGGGAATTTTGATAGTGAAACAGTATTTATTGAAGAAGGAGAAAAGGAAATTCATCCTTTATTTCGAAAAGAAGTATTTTTCTTCAAATTTTTGTTATCAGCAATATTAGTTCTTTCTGTCGCTATTTTATATAAGAATGCACCCTCTTCTTTCGACGGTGCTAAAGCTGTTACAGAAAAAGTGATGAAAGAAGAATTTCAGTTTGCTACTGTAGCGAAATGGTACGAAAAGCAGTTTGGAAAACCACTCGTATTTTATTCACCTACTGAGAAAAAAGAAGGAACGATTCAGCAAAAAGATTATGCCATCCCTGCTTCTGGAAAGGTAATGCAAGGGTTTCAAAAAAATGGCCAAGGTGTATTTGTTCAAACAGCTACAAATGCAACTGTTGAGTCAGTGAATGAAGGGCTAGTTGTTTTTGCAGGTAAGAAAGAGGAACTTGGTAATACGGTTCAAATTCAGCATGCAGATGGAACAGAATCGTGGTATGCGAATTTAAATGACATGACAGTGAAATTATATGATTACGTTTCAAAGAAACAAAAAATTGGAACGGTGAATAATGATGCAAATAATAAAAATGGTAAGTTTTATTTCGCGATAAAAAAGAATGAAAAATTTATTGACCCGATTCAGGTGATTTCATTTGATTAAATATAGAGAAGTTTTAACGAAGATTTCAGTGCATCCGTTGTTTTGGGTTATTATTGTTATTGGTATTTTTACGGCTCGTTTTAAAGAGTTAATACTGTTATTTTGTATCGTTCTTATCCATGAACTTGGGCATGCCTTTGCGGCGGCACACTACAATTGGCGTATTAAAAAGATTCAACTTTTACCGTTTGGTGGTGTGGCTGAGCTTGAGGAACACGGGAATAAGTCATTGAAAGAGGAACTTGTTGTTGTAATTGCAGGGCCTATACAACATATTTGGATGATGGTGGTAGGTTATATAGTGTTTGAAGCTGGTTGGCTGGGTGCGGATTTATATTATTTCTTTATATGGAATAATATAATTATTTTAGCATTTAATTTACTACCTATTTGGCCGCTTGACGGTGGGAAAGTATTGTTTAACGTATTATCATATCGTTTTCCTTATTTACAAGCACATGAAAAGATGATGAAATTATCATGTGTTTTTTTTAGTGTAATACTAGTGTGGCAGTTACTTTGGAATAGTAACAATATTATGATGTGGGTACTACTCATATTTTTAGCGGTGTCGTTATATCAAGAGTGGAAACAAAGACAGTATTCTTTTATGCGTTTTTTATTGGAACGTTATTATGGGAACAAAAGAGGAATTGAAAAGATTGCACCTATTGAAGTGCAATCAGAAGATCATTTATATAAGATATTCACAAAATTTCGTAGAGGGTATAAGCACTCTATTATCGTCCATGGAAAATATAAAGAACATTACACATTGGATGAAAATGAATTACTCTATGCGTATTTTACTGAAAAACGAACAACTTCATCTGTTGAAGAATTAATCGGTTAGTGTTGACGATAGCACTAACCTTTTATTATTGTAAAAGCAAAGAAGATTATAAAGTGAGGAAAGAATTTTGAAAACGTTATATATGAACTATGCAGGATCGGAAAAACGCGTTGCAATTGAAGAGAAGAAAAAAATTGTTGAGTTTTTATGGAAACGAAATGAAGAACAAGAGATTGTTGGGCATATTTATGTTGGACGTATCGTAAGAACGATTGCTGGAATGAACGCAGCTTTTGTAAACATCGGTTTAGAAAAACATGCGTACCTTTCATACGATGATGTACCATCTTCTTATCGTATACATGAAGGGCAAGCGGTACTCGTGCAAGTTGTGAAAGAGGCAATTGATACGAAAGGGCCGAAATTGACGGCAAACATAGAATTTACCGGGAAATATGTCGTTTATATGCCATATGATGAAATGCGTGCGATTTCTCGAAAAATAAAAAATAATAAAAGAAGGCAACAGCTACTCCAAATTGAGGTAGAAGGGACAGGAGGTTATATTTTCCGCTCTGCTTCTGAAAAAGGAGAAATTGAAGAAATACAAGCTGAAATGCAAAGGTTACAGCAGTTATATGAAGAGCTAAAAAGAAAAGAGGGGCAAGGAAAGGCACCGTTACTACTTCATCGACCGGCGACCTTTTTAGATCGTGTATTCCAAGAGAATCCGATTGAAACGATTGAAAAAGTAGTTGTAGATACAAGAAGTATAGTAAAAGAATTAGAAGAAAAGGTCGGAAAAGAAAAAGTATCTTTTTATAATGAAAAATCTTCAATGTTTAACCATTTTGGAATAGAGCGTGAGATCGAGAAAGCACTTCAAAAAATTGTGTGGCTCCCGAATGGTGCTTATTTAATTGTGGAACAAATGGAGACGATGACTGTAATTGATGTGAATACGGGCAAGTTTACTGGAAAACAGAATTTACAAGATACAGTCCTTCGTACAAATGAAGTGGCAGCTGAAGAGATTGCACGTCAATTAAGACTGCGTGATATCGGTGGTATGATATTAATTGATTTTATTAATATGAAAAGAAGAGAAGATAAAGAAAAGGTAAGAGAATGTCTGATGGCTGCTATGCAAAATGATCGCACATATACAAGAGTGCTCGGTTTTACAGAGTTAGGGATTTTGGAGATGACACGTAAACGTAAGAAACATTCTTTACGCGACGTATTACTAGAAGAGTGTGTACCTTGCAAAGCGACGGGGTATGTAATGTCATATGAAACAATTGCGTATGAGTTAGAGAGAGAGCTAATCACATATGGAAATATAGAGGATGAGGCAGTATTAATCGCTGCGCCTAAAAATTTGCAAAAACAATTTTTGCAAAAAGAATTACAAAAAAATATTCCATTTGAAATTTATTTCAAAGATGATATGATCGAAAAGTACGCAATTATTCGTTTTGGAAGTAAAATAGAAATTGTAGAACGGAAAAAATAGTTAGCAGAACATTTATTGACAACCGTCTATGATTCATGATAACATCTTTATGTTATAGTTTATAGCACCTAAACGGCTATATGCTACAACCGCACAAGACAGGTTCCCTAAAGACATTTATGTCTACCTCGTTTTTGGCGAGTCTTAGTAATTAAGAGGAGGTGCAAGTATGTACGCAATTATCGAAACAGGTGGAAAACAAATTAAAGTTGAAGCTGGTCAAGCAATCTACATTGAAAAATTAGATGTTGAAGCTGGTGAAACTGTTACTTTTGACAAAGTTCTTTTCGTTGGTGGCGAAAACGTTAAAGTTGGTAGCCCAGTTGTAGAAGGTGCAACAGTTACTGCGAAAGTTGAAAAACAAGGTCGCGCTAAGAAAATCATCGTTTTCAAATACAAAGCGAAAAAGAACAATCGTAAGAAACAAGGTCATCGTCAACCTTACACTAAGCTAGTTGTTGAAGCTATCAACGCTTAATCCAGGTTAACATGATTAAAATTACGATAAGTCGCACGAAATTAGGAAGTATCCAATCATTTAAAATGACTGGACATGCCGATTATGCGCCACATGGACAAGATCTTGTCTGTGCTGGAACTACAGCGGTTGTGTTTGGTTCTATAAATGCAGTGGAAGAACTTTGTAATGTGCAGGCAACTATTGAACTCGGAAGTGATGGCGGATTCTTAACGTATGAATTGCCTAATGATTTAGACGTTCATACAGCAGAAAAAGCACAAACGCTTTTAGAAGGATTGGTTGTTTCGCTTAAGACGATCGAACTTGATTACGGAAAGTATATCCGTTTAATAGAAAAAGTGCAGGAGGTGTAACGTATGTTAAGATTAGATCTTCAGTTTTTCGCATCTAAGAAAGGTGTAGGTAGTACAAAGAACGGTCGTGACTCTCAGTCAAAACGTCTTGGTGCTAAACGCGCAGATGGTCAAACGGTTTCAGGTGGTTCAATTCTTTACCGTCAACGCGGTACAAAAATTTATCCAGGTGTTAACGTTGGTCGTGGTGGCGATGACACTTTATACGCGAAAGTTGACGGCGTAGTACGCTTTGAGCGTCTTGGCCGTGACCGCAAACAAGTGAGCGTATATCCTGTTGCTCAAGAAGCATAAGAACTCACGGAAAACTCTAACCTGAGTGCAGGTTAGAGTTTTTCTATATTAAGGGGTATCTAAATGAATGAAAAATGGACAATTATAGATGCATTGCGTCATTCAAGACATGATTGGCTCAATCGTATGCAGATGGTGAAAGGAAACCTTTCCCTTGGAAAAGTGGAAGAGATTCATAGTCTCATCGATCGTTTTGTCCAAGAAGCGAGACAAGAATCCAATCTGATAGGGCTATCAATGCCTTTATTTTCAGAGTGGATTTTAACATATAATTGGAAACAGCAGCCGTGCTTATTGGAGTACGAAGTATTAGGGAAATTACATAACTTATCTCACTTAGATGAGACTGTATGTATATGGACGAATCAATTTTTCTCAATACTTCAGCATAGTTTAGACGTATATGTTGAAAATTATGTTTGTATCACAATTGAATGTGACGCGGAGAATGCTCGTTTCTTTTTTGATTTTCGTGGTAAGCTAACGAGTGTAGAAGAACTACAGAATTGGCTTGCGAACCAAAACAATAAATGGTATTCCATTTCTTATACAGTACGAGACGAAGAAGTCTCAGTTATATTACAACCAATCGAAAAAAGTGTGGTGAAATAATGTTTGTAGATCAGGTCAAGATATATGTAAAAGGCGGCGACGGTGGTAACGGAATGGTTGCGTATCGTCGTGAGAAGTATGTACCTAAAGGTGGCCCAGCAGGTGGCGACGGTGGTAAAGGTGCAGATGTTGTTTTTGTTGTTGAGGAAGGCTTACGTACATTAATGGACTTCCGCTACCAACGTCATTTCAAAGCTGATCGTGGTCAGCATGGAATGAGTAAAGGTCAGCATGGTCGTAAATCTGAAGATTTAATCGTAAAGGTTCCACCGGGAACAATAGTAAAAGATGAAAAAACAGGTGAAATTCTTGCCGATTTAGTAACGCATGGACAAACAGCTGTAATCGCAAAGGGTGGCCGCGGTGGTCGTGGTAACTCACGTTTCGCAACACCGACGAACCCAGCGCCAGAAATCGCTGAGAACGGTGAACCAGGTCAAGAACGTGATGTCACGCTAGAACTTAAAGTGCTAGCAGATGTTGGACTTGTTGGATTCCCAAGTGTAGGTAAATCTACATTATTATCTGTTGTATCATCAGCGCGTCCGAAAATTGCAGAGTATCACTTTACAACAATCGTTCCGAATCTTGGTGTTGTTGAAACTGGTGATAACCGCAGCTTCGTTATGGCTGACCTTCCTGGACTAATTGAAGGTGCACATGCCGGCGTCGGACTTGGACACCAATTCTTACGTCATATTGAGCGTACACGTGTAATCGTGCACGTTATCGATATGTCTGGTTTAGAAGGCCGTGAGCCATATGAAGATTATGTAACAATCAATAGTGAACTAAAAGAATACAATATGCGTTTAACTGAGCGTCCACAAGTTGTTGTTGCAAACAAAATGGATATGCCAGGTGCAGAAGAAAACTTACAAGCATTTAAAGAAAAATTGGGAGACGAAGTGAAAATTTTCCCAATCTCAGCTGTAACGAAACAAGGTGTTCGTGACTTACTATTTGAAGTAGCGAACTTATTAGAAACAACACCAGAATTCCCAATGTACGATGATGTAGAAGAATCTGAAGCAAGTGTAATGTACAAATTTGAATCTGAATCTAATTTTGAAATTACACGCGAAAGTGATGGCACATTTGTTATTTCTGGTTATGATATTGAGAAAACATTCAAAATGACAGACTTCTCACGTGATGAATCTGTACGCCGATTTGCTCGTCAAATGCGTGGAATGGGTATTGATGAAGCCCTTCGTGCACGTGGTGCAGTAGACGGAGATATTGTAAAAATTCTTGAATATCAATTTGAATTTATCGATTAAGACTGCCGAAATATGGCAGTTTTTTTTTATTGTAAATGTCTGATTCATATAGGAAAAAATACCCACTAATTAAATTTTCAATTTATAATAGAACAAGGAGTGGCTTTGGAAGAATTTTTTATGGGGAGAAAACGGACATGTATAAAATATTAATTGTAGAAGACGATGAAAAAATAGCGGGAATATTAGAGGAGCATTTAGAAAGGTATGGCTATCAATCATTTAGAGCAAGTGATTTACGTCATATAAAAGATGAGTTCGTGAAAATAAATCCTCATCTCGTATTACTGGATATTAATTTACCATATTTTGATGGTTTTTATTGGTGTCGTCAAATTCGTACTATATCGAATGCGCCGATTATTTTTGTTTCTGCAAGAACAGGGGAAATGGATCAAGTAATGGCGATCGAGAATGGCGGAGATGATTACATTACGAAGCCATTCCATTTAGATATTGTAATGGCTAAGGTGAAAAGTGCACTTCGTCGTGGCTATGGTGAGTATGCCTCTGTTGCTGAGAGTGATTGTTTAGGTGTAAATGGACTGTTGTTATTTCCGTCCCAGCACATTGTTGAGTGGCAGGGGCAACAAACGGAGCTGACAAAAAATGAATTTTACTTATTAGAATGTTTAATGAAACAAGCAAATCAATATGTAACGCGTGAAGAACTGTTAGAAGCCCTGTGGGACGAGGTAGCTTTTGTTGATGATAATACATTAACCGTAAATGTAAAACGCGTAAGGAAGAAACTAGAGGAGCTAGGCATTCAAAATGCAATTGTAACGAAACGCGGATATGGTTATGCGCTTCTTACAGAGTGGGGCGAAGGGCATGAAGGTTAAAAATTACCTCATGGACCGTTTTTCTTTACTTCTTTCTTATATTATTAGCCTTTGTTTATTTGGGCTCGTTTTGCAGTTGCAAAGTCTTTTAGAAAAAAGATCCATTGATTGGAGTACGTGGTTATATGGGCTTTTATTAGGGACAGTTGTATTTACTGTATACCTCATTTACGATTATCGAAAACGAAGTGTATTTTTAAAAAGAATCGAAAAATATGTTGCTAGCGGAAATACATTACACGACTCTTTACTTATTGATACTTCTTATACGTCAGAGCAAGAGATGGTTGTTGAATCGTTTACGCTATTAAGACAGCAATATATGAATGAAGTTCATAAACAACATGCGAAAGAACAACAGCAAATGATATTTATGAACCAATGGATTCATCAAATGAAAACACCAGTATCGGTTATAGAATTGCTATTGCAAAAGTTTGGTAAAGAGCATCGTGAAGCAAGAGCAACAGTTGAAAGTATTCGTGAGGAAAATAATCGTATACTAAATGGTTTAGATTTAGCGTTACATATGGCAAGGTTAGAGCAATTTGCGAAAGATTATAAAGTAGAAGTAGTAAATGTGATAGATATCATCAGGGGTATTATTAATGAAAATCGAAAATCTTTCATTCAATCGTCGGTATTTCCGAAAGTAATGTTTGATGAAGATACTTGTATAGTTGCATCTGATAGAAAATGGCTCAGTATTGCTATAGGGCAAATTGTTGTAAATGCAATTAAGTATACGAAAATTTCAGAAGCAGAGAAAAAGGAAATTCAATTTCAAATTGAAGAGAAAGATCAAAAGGTGTTACTACATATTAAGGACAATGGAATTGGTATTCCAGAGCAAGATGTAAAACGTATATTTGATCCATTCTTTACGGGAATAAATGGCCGTAAAACGAGAGAAGCGACTGGAATGGGTTTATATATTACGAAGGAAATTTGCGATAATTTACATCATGGAATGTATGTGCAATCGGCTGAAGGGGAAGGGACAACATTCACGTTCCAATTTGCAAAAGATGAAGAATATCATACATTAATGAGAAAAATGACAAAACTGTAAGATAACAAAACGTTTTGTAAGGGAAATCACTCGTTTCTTTTTCTTATTTTTCTTATAGTAAGTGTAAGAAGAAAACACATAGGGGGATTAGAAATGAGTGTTCTTGAAGTAAAAGGATTAACAAAAGTGTACCAATCAAAAGGTTCAGTAGCGACGACTGCTTTAAACGATATAAATTTTAAAATAGAAGAAGGCGAATTTGTAGGAATTATGGGGCCTTCAGGGAGCGGGAAAACAACGCTTTTAAATTTATTAGCAACAATTGATAAGCAAACTTCAGGTCATGTGCTTGTAAATGGTGAAGAAATTAATCAAATGCGTGCTGCAAAATTAGCGGAGTTTCGCCGTACACATTTAGGATTCATTTTCCAGGATTTTAACTTACTTGATACGTTATCGATTAAAGAAAATATCATTTTACCACTTGTAATGGCGAAGAAATCTGTAAATGAAATCGATGCGAAAGTGCTTGAGATTGCAAAATTTTTAAATATCGAAGAAATTTTAAATAAAAAAGTATATGAAGTGTCAGGCGGACAACAACAACGTGCAGCAGCAGCGAGAGCGATCATTCATGAACCTACGCTAATTTTAGCGGATGAGCCAACTGGAAACTTAGATTCGAAGTCAGCAAAATCATTAATGA
This sequence comes from Bacillus sp. K2I17, assembly GCF_002209985.1. NCBI lineage: Bacteria > Bacillati > Bacillota > Bacilli > Caryophanales > Bacillaceae > Bacillus > Bacillus sp. K2I17. The sequence goes on along the minus strand of NZ_NJGF01000026.1, from coordinate 12,814 downwards.
GTGCATTGCAAGATTTACATGAACAAAAGAAAGTGACAATTGCAATGGTAACGCATGATCCAGTAGCGGCGAGTTATTGCGAACGTATTCTTTTCATTCGCGACGGAGAAATTTTCTCAGAAATACATAAAGGAAGAACGAAACAAGCCTTTTTCCAAGAAATTCTGGACGTACTTGCGATGCTAGGAGGAGAATATCATGAACTTTCGCCAGCTCGCGCTTAATAACGTAAAAGGAAATTGGCGTAATTATAAAGCTTTCCTTATTAGTAGCTGTTTATCGATTGTCGTATTTTTCATGTATGCTTCCTTTATTTATCATCCAGATGTCGTAAGTGGTAATATTAGTATGAGAGAGATGATTTCAAAAGGGCTAGAATCGATGAATTATATTGTAGTCATCTTCTCAGCACTCTTTATTTTATATGCAAATTCAACATTTTTACGAGCAAGAAAAAAAGAGTTTGGTCTATTAACATTAATAGGTGGAACAAAATCTCAACTTGGCCGAATGATTATATTAGAACAGCTTATGTTAGGTAGTATTGCAATTGTAGTAGGTATTGGGCTTGGTATGCTTTGTTCGAAATTATTTTTCCAAGCATTAAGCGTAATATTGAAAATAGATAAAACACTTCCACTCGTATGGAATAGTAAAGCAATTCTTATTACAGCAGGTGTATACTTTATTCTATTTTTAATCCTATCATTGTTTAGCGTTTGGACGGTAGGACGCTTGCAAATTATTGATTTATTAAGAGAAGCAAGAAAACAAAAAGTAGAACCTTTTGCATTTACATCGTTATGTGTAGTTGGTATAGGATGTATTATTGTTGCATATGTACTTAGCTTCCAAGTGACATTTATGAATTTTATCATTCTGTTTTTACCGATTGTAGGGCTGACGATAGGCGGAACTTATTTACTGTTTACACAAGGTAGTACAGTCGTATTAAAGGCGTTACAAAAACGAAAAAAATCTTTTTATATATATCCAAATATGTTCGTACTTAGCAATCTTATTTATAAAATGAAAGATAATGCTCGTTTTCTATTTGTAATTTCTATTATTACGGCGGTTGTATCTTCAGCAGTTGGTACACTGTACGTGTTTTTTGAGGATATGAGTTATAAGGCAGCAACTAGTACCCCGCATGCTATTTCGTACGAGGAAAAGGGAATAAATACGCATAATGTCATAAAAGAAGGAAAAGCAAAAGAATTAATAAAAAAACACGGATTTGAAGATGTGCGAGAAGTAACGTACGTAAAACTTCCTGGAAGTCAAAAAATCACGATGTTTAACGGTGAACATGAAGTGCCGATGGCGATTATTTCAGAAAAAGAATATAACGCTGAAGTACGTAAACAAAAGAGAGAGCAAGTTAGAGAAGTTCATAATGCACCAGGTAGTGCAACGATGGTCATAATGGATATAGCGAACGACATGATGAAGATAGATCGTTCAAAACCGTATGAATTTAAAATGAACGGCCAAACGCAGTCTGTTCAATTAAATGAGCCAACTCCATTTTCTGTTTTTAATGATAGTGAATATCTCATTGTGAATGATCAAGATTTTGAGAAATACGCAAAGCTTGTACCAAATGAAGAAAAGACGAAATATTACGGTTATTATATAGAAGACTGGAAAAGTACGGAAGACCTTGTGTTAGATTTGAAAAATGAAATTGCACCAGATAAGCAAATGGAACTAAACAACTCAGTGCTTGCTTATAAAGATATAAGGGAATCAGGAGCAATTACGATGTTTATCGGTTTCTTCGTAGCTGTGCTGTTCTTTTTCTTCGCTTGTAGTATGACATACTTTAAATGGTTTAACGATAAAGAACAAGATCGTATTCAATTTAAATCGTTAAAGAGAATCGGTATGACAGATAAAGAAATTCGCAAAATTGCAATTCGACAAATGGGCGTTATCTTCTTTATCCCAATTTTAATCGGTGCAATTCATAGTGGATTTGCTCTTCATACGTTAGGGAAAATGCTTTATATCGATTTGTGGAAATCAGGAGCGATTGTAATTGGGGCATACGTTGTAGCTTCTGCGATTTACTTTATAATCGCGCAAAGAGGATATTTGAAACATGTGCAAAGCTAGAGAAATCTCTAGCTTTTTGCCTATGTAGTAAGTTATAGGGGGACGATAGATGAACATTCGGCAACTAGCGCTGCAAAATATAAAAGGAAATTGGCGTAATTATAAAGTGTTTTTCTTAAGTAGTTGCTTTGCAATATTCGCGTCTTTTGCATACATGTCTGTCATTGTACATCCGTATATGCAGGAGACGATGTGGTATCAAAACGTACGCTGGGGACTTATTATATGTAATATTATAATCATTTCTTTTTTCGTCATATTTATTTTGTACTCTACTTCTATTTTCATAGAAGCGCGTAAGAAAGAATTAGGGTTATATATGTTAATGGGAGCAACGAAGTCTAACGTAATAGGAGTAATTATGACCGAGCAAATATTGATCGGGGTATTTGCTAATATTTTCGGTATTGGGCTTGGTATGATCTTTTTAAAGCTCTTCCTCATGGTGTTTAGTATGTTACTGGGGCTTCCGAAAGAACTCCCTGTCATATTTGACGTGAGAGCGATTGGGGTAACGTTTATTACATACATGGTTGTTTTTATTCTGTTATCTTTTATAAGTGCTTTACGTATATGGAATATAAAAATCATTCGGTTATTAAAAGAATTTCGCAAGGATAGAAAAGAGAAGAAAACATCAATGCGGCTTTGTATATTCGGATTTATTTGCTTAGGTATAGGATATGCGTTAGCGTTACAAGCGACTATACCAACGATAGCATTCTATTTTTTTCCTGTGTCTATACTTGTCTTTTTCGGAACTTATTTTTCTTTTACACACGGCACTGCTCAAATATTAGAAATAATAAAACGAAATAAAAAGATTATGTATACATATCCGTATTTATTTATAGTGAATCAATTGTCACATCGAATGAAGGAAAATGGTCGTTTTTTCTTTCTAATGTCAATGGCAACGACGTTTGTAGTTACGGCAACAGGTACGGTGTTCTTATATTTTTCTGGTATGCAAGATATGTGGCGGAGCGGGGGCGTACACTCATTTTCTTACATAGAAAAGGGTACTTCTTCTCATGAAGTCTTTGCGGAAGGCACGGTTGAACAATTATTGCACCAATATGGATATAATGACTTTCAATCTATGAGTTTTGTTGGAGTGTATGCATCTTTTCAGTCCAATAAGGGAGAAATAGAAGTAGCGCCGCTCATTAAAGAAAGTGAATACAATCAAGAGGCAAGAAAACAAAAACAGAAAACGTATCATCCTAAAAAAGGAACAGTTATACTCGTTTATTATAATAAATACAATAATTCGAATGTATATAATCAAAAAGAGATTCAATTGCAAGTAACGAATCAACCATATCAATTCGTATTTAACGGTCAGAAAGAAGGGGTTCAATTTAACCATCATCCTTCGCACATTAATGGTCTGTTCTTCGTCATGCATGATGAAGACTTTGACAGTATAGCAAATAAGGTTCCTGATTCTGAAAAAATGATATATAGAGGCTATACATTACCAAATATCGAAAATACGAAAGAATTAAATGAAGATTTACGGAAACATATGAAACAAGATAAAGATAATGCATTTCGAAGTAATATGGAGTTATATGTGAATATGAAATCGTTCGGTGATATTACTCTATTTATAGGATCATTCATTAGTATATTATTCTTTCTTACTTCATGTAGTATCGTATATTTTAAATGGTTTCATAATATTGCATCTGATCGAAAGCAGTACGGGGCACTTGCTAAGCTTGGAATGACGAAGGAAGAAGTGTGGAAAATTTCTCGTTGGCAATTATGTATGTTATTTTTTGCGCCAATTCTAGTTGGGAGTATGCATAGTGCAGTTGCGTTATATACGTTCCATAATACGATCTTTATGGATGGTTCATTACGAAAAGTAGGTTTGTTTATTCTGTATTATATCGCTGCATGCATCATGTATTTCTTTTTCGCTCAAAGAGAATATAGGAAACATTTAGACTAGCGAATGCTAGTCTTTTTTTAATATTCGAAATTTACATAGAAGAATATAAAAAAGTATGGTATAACAGTAAGAAAACGAAAAAGAGGGGAAAAGACGATGATTCGAGTAGGATATTTAGGACCAGAAGCAACATTTACAAATATGGCGGTGAGTCGTTTTTTTCCGGAAGCAGAGCATGTACCGTATCGAACGATTCCAGATTGTATGGATGCAGCTGCAAATGGAAATGTAGATTATGCAGTGGTACCACTAGAAAATGCGATAGAAGGTTCAGTGAATATAACAGTTGATTACCTCGTACATGAGCAACCACTTTCTATTGTAGGAGAAATTACAGTACCAATTCAGCAGCATTTACTTGTACATCCGCAGTATGCAGAAGTTTGGGAAGAAGTATATGCAGTGCACTCTCATCCACACGCTATTGCACAATGTCATAAGTTTTTAAATGAAGAATTAAAAGGGGTAACCGTCCGAGATATGACATCAACAAGTGCAGCTGCGCAATATGTGAAAGAACATCCTGAAGAAAAAATCGCTGCCATTGCAAATGAAGCAGCTGCAGAAAAATATGGATTAACGATCGTAAGACGTAGCATTCATACGCACAAAAATAATCATACACGCTTCCTCGTGCTCCATAAGAAAAAGAAAGCAATACTCCCAAATAACGGAGAAAACCGAGGGGAGAAAACGACGCTTATGATAACGTTACCCGCTGATTATGCAGGAGCGCTATATCAAGTGTTATCAGCTTTTGCATGGAGAAAATTAAACTTATCAAAAATCGAATCGCGTCCGATGAAAACAGGTCTTGGAAATTACTTTTTCTTGATCGATGTCGATAAAGCATACGATGATGTATTATTGCCAGGCGTAACGATGGAGCTTGAAGCGCTCGGTTTTTCTGTTACTGTGCTCGGGAGTTATTGTTCTTATTGGTTGTAAGAGAGGTGGATGAACTGTCGATATTTCCCTTCTAATTGCTGATATAATTTCATCGGATAATACATTTTGTGATAGATAAATAGAGTCCCACCTATAAATGGTGGGATTCTATTTATTTTAACTTCGCAAGACGATCCTCTAACTGCCCACGCCAAATATCGGCTAGTTCTGGAACAGCAAGAATCTTTTCGATGCCATCTTTATCTTTTCTATTATGAAAATAAATTTCGTTAGAGAACAAAACAGAAACATTGCGCGGTTGACGTTCTAGTAATGTAATTTTAGAATCTTTACGTACAGTACCTTCTTGAAGAACGCGACATAGATAACCAGTAAATCCAGTTGCTACAATGCGCGGCAGTATGCCAGGAATACCAAGGCGTTTTGAAATTGTGCTACAAGGTACTCTCGCTTGTGTCACTTGAATGATTGCTTCACCTAGTTGATATGTATCTCCGATGCAAACATCACGCTCTAACATATTTGTTACGGTAATGTTTTCGCCAAATGTGGAAGCTGGAAGCGTAGTTTGAAATTCTTCTTCCCATAGTGCGTAATGTTCGTGTGGGTACACACAAACTGCGCGGTCAGGTCCCCCGTGGTGTTTTAAATCGGCTACATCATCACCACGAAATCCATCTTTTGAGAGAAAAGCTTCTTCTGCAAGTTCTTTACATATACCAGTAATCATTTCTTTATCTTCGCTATATTTCATTTGTTTTGGTTTGCCAATGCTAAAGTGAACGAGTTCAATTCCCATGTTTGATCCCCTTTACAATTGATTACAATATTATATCACTAAAAAAGCACAGAGAATGATAAAAACTCTGTGCTTTACATGAATTAATAAACGAGAAATCCTGCTTTATCTAGTGCCTCGCAAGCAGCGTCTAATTTCTCTTTTGAATCTGCCTCAATTGTATGTAAGTGAATACCATCTGTTAGTTGCGAAAGATAGGAAGCATTCGTGTTTTCAATTTTTTGTAAATATTGCTCTACATCAAAGCGATTACTTACCATGATGGACGCTGTTAAGTCACCGTATACAGGATGCTCAACTTTTACATCTTTAATCGTAACGCCGTGGTCAACAAGCATTGTAAGTTCTTGACGTACTTCCGCTGGTTTATGTTGGCATACAATTACGCGTTCGAAAGCTTGTTGTTTTTCTTGTGGTTTTAAATATAAATACCCTTGAGCAGTCGCAATAATTGGTTCGTTTCGTGCTTTAAGCAAGGAAATATCTTGCACGATAACTTGTCTACTTACATTTGTCTTTTTCGATAGTTCATTCCCAGATAACGGTTCATTTGCAGCAAGAAGCCACTGAAGGATAAGTTGTCGTCTTTCTTCACCTAAAATCTTTTTTTGTTCATTTTGTTTCATTATGATTTAACACCTCTATAAAATTGATTTCCAATTGTGTGTAGTGCATGAATAGTAGTATCAATTTGATCTTTCGTTGTTTGTTGTCCGAAAGAGAAGCGAACATATTGTTTTGCCTCTTCATACGTTTTTCCAATTGCAAGCATTGTTTTCGAAGGTTCTTGTTTACCGACTTGGCAAGCACTTCCAGTGGAAATGGCAATACCATGGCGATTACATTCTAGCATTGTATATTGACCTTCTATTCCTTTTATTGTAACCCCAACAATATGTGGTAAACAAGAAGTAGAATGACCTTCTACTTGAATTTCTAGAGGAAGCGCTTGTAAATGTCTTAAAAAGTAGGATCGTAACTCTTTAAAACGTAAGCTCTCTTCTTGTTGATTTTTTAATATATTCTCAGCAGCTGTTAAAAAAGATGCGATGCCAGGAACGTTTACTGTACCTGGGCGAAATCCTTTTTCATGAGAAGTTCCTGGAAATATTTGTGCCCAGCGAACTTGGGGATTTATATAGCAAGCGCCAACACCCTTTGGTCCGTATATTTTATGTGCTGAAACAGAGAGACTATCAATTCCCATCTCAAAAACATTGATAGGAAGTTTACCAAATGTTTGTACACAATCTGAATGAAATAAAACGTTATATTTTTTTAAAAGTGCCCCGATCTCTGTGATGTTTTGAACGGTTCCGATTTCAGAGTTTCCATGCTGTATGCTTGCTAGAACAGTATTTTCTGTAATAGCTGTTTCTAAATCTTCTAAATGAATTAGCCCGTCTTCATCAACAGGTATTTCAGTAATGGTATACCCTTCTGATTGTAAGGATTGAAAATAACTTCGAATGGATGCGTGTTCCATAGGTGTCGTAATAATGTGCTTCTTATTTCGAGCATTGAGAAGGGATTGAATCGCAAGGTAGTTGGATTCCGAGCCACCGCTTGTGAAGAATGCCCCTTGTTCCTTTCCACCAATCATTTCAGCAAATGTTTTTCGGCAAACTTGTAATAAAGAAGAGGCTGTTCCTCCAATATCATGTAAACTTTGTTCATTTCCGAAGTATTGCGATGCTGCTTTCATATATGTGTGTAATGCTTCTTCACTCATAGGTGTAGTAGCTGCATAGTCAAGATATATCATCATGTAAGTTCCTCTCCCTAGTAAGAGTTACATTTCTTGTATTTTTTAAATGGTAGTGAAAATAAGAATTATAAAAAAACTCTTGTCATTATTTTAAAACTATGTAAATATAGGTGTCAAGACAGTTGAAAAGTGTAAAGTAGGAGGCAACAATTATGCCAAGTGCAGATGTCTTAATTATTGGAAGTGGCGTTGCGGCACTTCGTGTTGCGAAAGAGATTTGTCACGAAAAGAATGTGATTATTATCACAAAGGAAACAAATCGTAATAATAATACATATTTAGCGCAAGGTGGAATTGCCGCAGCAGTTGCTACATATGACAATCCAAATGATCATTTTGAAGATACGTTAGTAGCAGGATGTCATTATAACAATGAAGATGTGGTCCGTTATTTAGTCGAGGAAGGACCGAAAGAAATGAATAATCTCATTGAAAATGGAATGAAATTTGATGGAGATGAAACGGGTCCTCATCTTGGAAAAGAAGGCGCACATCGAAAGCGTCGTATTTTACATGCAGGTGGCGATGCAACAGGAAAGAATTTATTAGAGCATTTCATTCAAGAAGTAGCTCCGCACGTTACGGTAGTGGAACAGGAAATGGTGCTCGATTTTATTATAGAAAATGATAAATGTGTTGGAGTTTTAACAAGAACTAGTGAAGGGAAGTTGAAGCGTTACGTTGCAGATTATACGGTGTTAGCAACAGGTGGGATTGGCGGTTTATACGCCTTTACTTCTAACGATAAGACAATTACGGGTGATGGACTTGCGATGGTGTACCGCGCAGGCGGGGAGCTCGTAGATTTAGAGTTTGTACAGTTTCATCCAACAATGTTATACGCGAACGGGCGATGCTGCGGCCTCGTCTCTGAAGCTGTCCGTGGTGAAGGAGCTGTCCTTATGAATGGAAAAGGGCAGCGTTTTATGATGAATATACACCCTGATCACGATCTCGCACCACGTGATGTAGTAGCAAGAGCGATTCATGAGCAGCTTTTGGCGGGTGAACAAGTGTATGTAAATATCGAGTCTATTCAAAATTTCGAAGGACGTTTTCCGACTGTATCATCATTGTGTGAAAAGAATGGTGTCGATATAAATGAAAAACGCATTCCAGTCGTACCCGGTGCTCATTTTCATATGGGCGGCGTGAAAACGAACTGTGATGGGGAGACGTCCATTCCAAATTTATATGCGGTCGGTGAAGTAGCTTGTAATGGTGTTCATGGAGCAAATAGATTAGCAAGTAATTCATTATTAGAAGGTCTTGTGTTTGGAAAAAGAATAGGAAAACATATTTTAACGAAAGCGACAAAAGAAAGCTGGAACAACGTGGCTGGGAAGGAAAAGAAGTTTATCGTTCTGAATCATTTGCCGGCGAAAGAAGAAATACAAGAATGCATGATGAAATATGTTGGGATTGTGCGAACAGAGAAAAGTTTATCTTATGCAAAGAGATGGCTTAGTAAGTACGGTGTTCGAAATATGATATTACAACATGATGCTCTTACAAATGAAGAGATAACGCTTATTAATATGTTAACAGCCTGTGAGCTTATAGTCGTGTCAGCTTTGCAAAGAGAAGAAAGTATTGGTGGCCATTATCGAAGTGACTATCCAGATAGAAATAGCGTAAAAAAAGAGATCGTTCGAGTGAAAAGAAAACTACAACTTGTGTGATGAAGGGAAGAGGGGCTCTATGAACACGATAAAAGTGAAAGAAGCATTAAATCGATTTTTTCTAGAAGATATAGGAGAAAGAGATGTAACATCTCAGCTTATTTTTCCAGACAATTTACTTTCAAAAGGAACGTTTCTTGCGAAGGATACAGGTGTCTTTGCGGGGCGTTTAGTAATTGAAGAAGGATTTAAATTAATTGATGAAAGAATTGAAGTGGAGCTTCATAAAAAAGATGGAGATCTTGTAGAAAAGGGCGAAATAATAGCAACTGCGCAAGGACCAATTGCTTCGTTATTGACGGCAGAGCGCGTTATATTAAACGTTATCCAGCGTATGAGCGGGATAGCTACGATGACACATAAAGCTGTTCTTGCTTTAGCTAGCGGCCATACACGTATTTGCGATACTCGAAAAACGATGCCAGGGCTACGCATGTTTGATAAGTATGCAGTCGTGTGCGGAGGCGGATTTAATCACCGTTTCGGTTTATATGACGGTGTCATGATTAAAGACAATCATATTGCTTTTGCTGGTTCTATTACGAAAGCTGTTACATCGGTGAAAGAAAAATTAGGACATATGGTGAAAGTAGAAGTGGAAACAGAAACGGAGGAGCAAGTGAGAGAGGCTGTAGCTGCTGGTGCAGATATTATTATGTTTGATAACCGTACGCCAGATGAGATCCGGGAGTTTTCAAAGATTGTACCAAGTGCCATCGTTACGGAAGCATCAGGAGGCATTACAATTGAAGATTTATCGAAATATGGAAAAACAGGGGTCGATTATATTTCACTTGGAGCGTTAACACATTCAGTGAAAGCACTTGATATTAGTTTCAATATTGAGGCGTAAGGAAAGTGGCTTAGAGGGGGAGAAAGGAATATGAGTATTTTAGAAAAAGTGCAACCGATTGAAACGATGTTACCAGAGCGTTATTACACGATGACAACAGAAGAAATGGAAAAGCGTGTTCGTGAAATTAAAGTGAAAATGGGGAAAACACTATTTATTCCAGGACATCATTACCAAAAAGATGAAGTGGTACAATTTTCTGATGCAGCAGGAGATTCACTTCAGCTTGCACAAGTTGCAGCGAGCAATAAAGAAGCGAAATATATTGTATTTTGCGGTGTACACTTTATGGCAGAAACAGCAGATATGTTAACGACAGATGATCAAATCGTTATTTTGCCAGATATGCGTGCAGGTTGTTCGATGGCAGATATGGCAGATATTGAACAAACAGAAAGGGCATGGAAAGAGCTCGCAAAATTATTTGGAGATACGATGATTCCGTTAACATATGTTAACTCTACAGCTGCAATTAAAGCGTTTTGTGGTCGTAATGGCGGAGCAACAGTAACTTCTTCTAATGCAAAACAAATGGTGTCTTGGGCGTTTACACAAAAAGAGCGTCTTGTCTTTTTACCGGATCAACATTTAGGAAGAAATACAGCTTACGATTTAGGTATCCCATTAGATAAAATGGCAGTATGGGACCCACATACAGATTCATTAGAGTACGATGGAGATATAGAAGAAATTCAAGTGATTTTATGGAAAGGGCATTGTTCGGTTCATCAAAACTTTACAGTGAAAAACATTGAGAACGTACGGAAAAATCATCCGGATATGAATATTATTGTACATCCAGAATGTTGCTATGAGGTCGTTGATGCTTCGGATTACGCAGGATCAACGAAATATATTATTGATATGATTGAAGCAGCGCCACCTGGAAGTAAATGGGCAATTGGTACAGAGATGAATTTAGTGAACCGAATTATTCAGCAACATCCAGATAAAGAGATTGTTTCACTTAATCCATTTATGTGTCCGTGTTTAACGATGAATCGAATTGATCTGCCGCACTTATTATGGGTGCTTGAAACGGTAGAAAGAGGAGAAGAAATTAACGTTATTAGCGTAGATAAACAAGTGACTGAAGAAGCGGTTCTTGCATTAAATCGTATGTTAGAGCGTGTGTAAAGCAACGGTATTTCTGTTGCTTTTTTTCATGCATATAATCATAACGAGAACGAAATGGGCATACATTGTTTTGAAGAAATCATTGTGATTTTCTTATGCTTATTCCACTTCTAATCATATTGAAAATCGAAGAAGTGATACAAGTGAAAAGAAGTTAGCGTTATTTAGAAAGGGTTACTTCATGAGATTTGTTACTTATAGATAAGTTATACAGGAGGGGGAAAATTTGAAAATTCATATCGTGCAAAAAGGGGATACCCTTTGGAAAATTGCGAAAAAGTACGGAGTAGATTTTGATACGTTGAAAAATACAAATACACAACTTAGTAATCCAGATTTAATCATGCCAGGTATGAAAATTAAAGTACCATCAAACAGCGTTCACGTGAAACAACATGCTGGAGCAGGTTCATCACCTCCAAAACAATACGTAAAAGAAGTGCAACAAAAAGAATTTGCAGCAACGCCAACTCCGCTTGGAATAGAGGATGAGGAAGAAGTTACGTATCAATCAGCGCCGATTACACAGCAACCTGCTATGCAACAAACACAAAAAGAAGTGCAAGTAAAACCACAGAAGGAAATGCAAGTGAAACCACAAAAAGAGGTACAGGTAAAACCACAGAAGGAAATGCAAGTGAAACCGCAAAAAGAAGTGCAGGTAAAGCCACAAAAAGAGGTGCAAAAAGAAAAGCCAATTCAAATAGAAAAACCAGTTGAAAAACCGTCTGTTATTCAAAAACCAACTGTTATAGAAAAACAAAAACCAGCAGAAAAAGAAAACACAAAGTTTTCGGTAAATGTATTACCACAGCCGCCGCAACCACCAATAAAAGCAAAAAAAGAATATAAAATTTCAGATGTAATTAAAAAAGGAAGTGAGTTAATTGCTCCTCAAATTACTAAAATGAAACCTAATAACATCATTTCTCCGCAAACGAAAAAAGATAATATCGTGTCACCGCAAGTAAAGAAAGAAAATGTAGGAAATATCGTGTCACCACAAGTAAAGAAAGAAAACATAGGAAATATCGTGTCACCGCAAGTAAAGAAAGAAAACATAGGAAATATCGTGTCACCACAAGTAAAGAAAGAAAATGTAGGGAATATCGTGTCACCGCAAGTGAAGAAAGAAAATGTAGGGAATATCGTGTCACCGCAAGTAAAGAAAGAAAATGTAGGAAATATCGTGTCACCGCAAGTGAAGAAAGAAAATGTAGGGAATATCGTGTCACCAAATGTAACGAAAGAGAATGTAGTTATTCCACAAGTAATACCGCCAAATATTCAAATGCCAAACATCATGCCAATGTTGGATAATAATCAACCACCAAATATAATGCCAATCATGGATAATAACCCAATACCAAACATCATGCCGATCATGGATAACAACCAAATGCCGAATATGGATAATAATCAAATGCCAAATATGATGCCAATCATGGATAATAATCAAATGCCGAATATGATGCCGATAATGGATAACAATCAAATGCCAAATATGATGCCGATAATGGATAACAATCAAATGCCAAATATGATGCCAATCATGGATAACAATCAAATGCCAAATATGATG